>CALFDU010000001.1 GCA_937950315.1 uncultured Saprospiraceae bacterium
AAAACAAAGATTAAGTTCCCTGGGGTTTTTGATGGCGCGTATTTTAATTCGACCTTCGATAGACCACATCAACTCAACTTTGTTGTACAAAGAAATATAAATGATCGTTGGTCAATGTTTATGAATTTCACTTTTCAATCAGGTTTAAGGTATTCTTATCCTTCATTAATATTAACCAATCCGGATGGAACTACTGTGCCATATTATACTGGATGAAATCAATTTGCACTTCCTACTTACCACAGATTAGACTTAGGTTTGAAGAGGAAGTGGTATAAAAAATCTAGGAATAAGACTTTAAATATTAATATTTTTAATGCTTACAATAATAAAAATGTAAGTCTATTAAGATTCACAAATTCTGACCCAGCGAAATTGGAAAAAGTTACACTTATTCCTTTAATATTAAGCCTGAGCTATTATTGTACTCTTTGAGTTTAGCCAATAATTTTACTATTTGGAAGAATGAAGGTCATTTTTCATATTTCAAAATAACATTTCTTCCTTTGACTCCGTTTTTATCCTTAATAATAGTAATTTTGAGAAACCCCACCAATAGAGGATACTACAAGTACTACTATTAACTAAAAGCATAGCAAGCAATGGCTTGTTTAACCAGATAAACACTATGTCGTTTAATAAATTGAAGTTAATTGACCCTGTTCTTAGGGCAATAGAAGAAAGAGGATACAAAGAAGCAACATACATTCAAAAGAAAGCAATTCCCTTCATTCTTGAAAGGAAAAACCTTCTTGGAATTGCCAAAAAAGGAACCGGTAAAACTGCCGCTTATTCTATTCCGATTGTACAGCTTATCCATAGAATTGATAAAAATAATACAGAGAAGCCAGTAATTAGGGCTTTGGTTGTTACTTCCAAAGATGAACTTAGTTTACAAGCTGGAAAGACTTTCAGCGACTACTCCAAGCATACCATTGTAAAACATGCAGTCATCACAAACCCAGACGACAAAGATCAACTTGATCTATTGAACGGAGGTGTAAATGTTTTGATCGGTACTTCCAAAAACATTTCGACCATCTTCAAGAAAGAACCAAAATTTTTGGCAGAAGTGAAGATGTTGGTCCTTGATGAATTTGATGAAACGGTGAAGAAGGAAGGAGCAGAAAATGTAAAAGAATTGCTTGGTTCAATCCCATCTGGCATCGTTACGATTTGCTTCGCTGGAGAAGAAACGGATGAAGTGAAAGGCTTATTAGAAGGCAGAATGGATAAGGCTGAAAAGTTTGTCGTAAAAGGAAAGCCAAAGAAGAACAAAAAGAAGGGTGAACCTTCTAGTGATAAGTCCAAAAAGACCGGTGATAAAAATCAGAAGCCTAAGAAAAAGAAGAAAAAGAAAGGTGGTGGACGCAAAAGTACGGAGATGTCAGATAAGCTGAAGTCTAAGTTTATGTGGCCTTTGGAAAAGTAGACTTCCAGGTCAGCCAAGACGGTATCAAGTATTCGCCTATTTTATTCTGAATCAATGATTCTCCCTGCATCAATATTGAACGTGATATCGCAGATTTCTGCAAGGTAAGCGTCATGCGTTACGATCACAAAAGTCTGGTTTAATTCCGCTTTTAATTTCTGGATTAGACTGTGCACTTCGTCAGATGTTCCTCTATCTAAATTACCTGTTGGCTCATCTGCAAAAACTACTTTTGGGTTGTTGACCAATGCTCGGGCAAATGCAACTCGTTGCTGTTCGCCTCCAGACATTTCGTGTGGCTTGTGTTCCAGGCGATGACTTAATTCAAGGTAATCGAGCAACTCTTTGGCTTTCTTGAAAGCTTCTGCTTTGTTGCCAGAATGGACCATGGCTGGTATGGCTACATTTTCAAGAGCAGAAAATTCATTTAATAAATGGTGGAATTGGAAGACAAAACCTATTTTTTCGTTTCTCAATCGAGCCAATTCTTTGCTTTTGAGTTCAGAAACGAGTTGATCTTCGATAAATACCTTACCCTGATCAGGATTGTCCAATGTTCCAAGAATGTGCAACAAGGTGCTCTTCCCAGCTCCTGATTTGCCCATAAACGCTACGGTTTTGCCTTCAGGTATAACAATATCTACACCTTTCAGTACTTTGACTTCGTCGTAAGACTTATGAATGTTCTCGGCTCTAATCATCTTCTTTTCGTCAAGAATTATTGTGTTTTAGGCTATTTTATCGCTTTATGATGCTCTTCTAGCTAAATGTTTATTTTCTTTAGCTTCACAATGTATAACATTAATGGTATTTAATTATTTTTGGTACAAATATCTTCATATATGAGGGTTCTCCAACTCTGTAGAAAATTCCCATACCCATTGAAAGATGGTGAATCAATTGCTTGTAATAGCCTGAGCAGTGCTTTGGCTCATTATGGCTGTGATATCACATTGTTGGCGATGAATACAGAAAAGCATTTCTCGGAGATCCCGGATTCTAATGATGAATGCGTTCCGCTCTCACACTATAGTGCCATTGAAAGCGTCTATGTTGACAACAGCCTCAATGCAGTTGATGCTTTTGTGGACCTTATATCAGGAAAATCCTACCATATTTCTCGATTTGACAGCGATGATTTTCGCAATAAATTGATTGAGATGCTCAAGGCAAATGATTTTGACATCATTCAACTTGAATCTAGCTATTTATCGATTTATGTAGACACCATCCGTAAACACTCCAATGCCAAAATTGCATTAAGATCTCACAATTTGGAATACGAGATTTGGGAAAGAATTGCAGAGAATACCAAACGTGGCTTGAAGAGTTGGTATCTAAACAAATGCGCAGAAAGACTTTTTGAATTTGAAGTAGACCAGTTAGAGTCCTACGATTTATTGGTCAGTATAACAGATAAAGATTTAGAAAAATACAGAGAACTTGGATATAGAAAAGCGGGTATTTCTTCACCTGCAGGATTGGATCTAGATAAGTATCAAATGAAACCAGTCAATGATGTCACCTCTATTTCTTTTATTGGTTCGCTTGATTGGATGCCCAACCTAAATGGTTTGAAGTGGTTCATCAACAATGTGTGGCCGATCGTTTCTGAAAAAAATCCCGACCTTAAATTTCATGTTGCTGGAAGAAATCTCGATACAGCGTTAAATAATATTTCCTCACACAATCTTATCATTGAAGGTGAGATTGATTGTGCCAAGACCTTTATTTCTGACCATAATATTATGATTGTTCCATTGTTCTCAGGAAGCGGAATAAGAGTAAAGATATTGGAGGGTTTTGCGATGGGTAAGACAGTGATATCTACAACTCTTGGGGCAGAAGGTATTTCCGTAGAAAACGGGGAACAATTATTACTGGCAGACGACGTGAAACAATTTGTTGATGCGATCCAATATTGCATTGATGATCACAAAGTATTGTCTGAATTTAAAGTCAAAGGAAGAAAATTGGTTGAGGATAGATACAGTAACTTGGGTAACGCTGCAGAACTATATAAGTCTTATCAAAAACTTATTGGAATCAAGCCTCAAGAAAACACAAAAACAACCAAAGTAAATTGAGAAAAACGATCTTAATTTCAATCATATCCCCTGTCTCCTTAAACCTGTTAAAAGATCAATAGTGTGAAGCTTCTTGTAGTAGCCAGCAGGTTTCCGTATCCACTCCAAAAAGGAGATCAATTAAGATTGTATCATCAGATAAAATGCCTCGCCAAAGAGTTTGAAATATTTCTGTATACCACAAGCAATGCCAAGGTAAAAGAAAAGGAAATTAAAGAACTCGAGAAATATTGTACGGCGATAAAAGTGCACAATCTGAGCACCATGAAGATGGCTTCAAATACAATAAAGGCATTTTTTGGTAGCCTACCATTACAGGTTGGTATGTTTACTTCTGCTCTTATTCAAGGCGAAATAAAAGCATTTGCCGAAGAGCACAATATTGATCATGTTTATTGCCAATTGATCAGGATGGCGCAGAATGTCAAAGTGCTGAAATATCCAAAAACCATTGATTATATGGATGCGTTTGGGTATGGCATGGTCAAACGATCAGAGATGGGTGGCATTGTGAAACGTATGTTATACACCTTTGAATCCAAAAGAGTCAAGAAGTATGAGAAGTCAATCTATGAGTCCTTTGCGAATCATGTGATTATAACCGAACAAGACAAAAATCGACTTGAGGTTCCAGGACCAGTAGGTGTAGTAGCCAATGGGGTAGATACGGAGTTTTTTACCAATGCTGGAGGAGTCTTGGAATACGATATTCTTTTTGTTGGGAATATGGGTTACCTGCCAAATATTGATGCGGCTAAGATGCTTGTCAATGAGATTCTTCCTAAGTTGAATAAGAAGTTGGGAACCAATGTATCTGTTTTGATTGCTGGAGCAAGACCCACTCAAGAAGTAATCGATTTGGCTAAGACCGACAATGTCACCATAGGTGGATGGGTACAAGATATACGATCGGCCTACAAAAGTGGGAGAATATTTGTGGCACCAATTTTTAAAGGTATTGGTCAGCAAAATAAAATCTTGGAAGCCATGTCTATGGAGATTCCTTGCATCGTCAATGACTCGGTGGCGGAAGGCTTGGGCATCGTTCATGAAAAACATTGTCTGATCGCCAATACAATTGATGAGTTTGTGGATACCATTATCAGATTGCTAGAGGAACCGATCATTCATACAAGTATATTGGTAAGTGCCAAAGAATTGGTGTTAGAAAAATACGTTTGGTCTAAGCAAACAGATCCATTGATTCAGATGATAAAATCAACTGGGAAGCATACTTAGCATCGGATTAAAATTCAGGACATATACTTCCTGGTCCTTCATTTTCATAGTCGCCATTAAATCTAAATGAAACCTCAAAGGAATTCAATCCTTGCGTTCCGCTAAAGCTCTGACGTAAGTTTACATCATAGCTTAATCCAATCAAGAAACTTTTCAATTGAAATCCAACCAATGGGCTAAATGCATTCAATGCAAATCCGTCAATGTTGTCAATCATAGAAAGGTGTGCACCAAAGTAGAATGCATTTCTAAAACCTTCGAGGTAATATTTTACATTACTACCCAGTCTGACTTCTCTATCATGTCCTTGTATTTGTACCAGGGCTCTTGGCGAAATAACCACACTTTCGGCGACGCTTTGATCGTAGCTAAGATGAACGACAGTACGCAAGTTTACTTCACTGGTAGGATCAATTGCGGGATTTAGATTGTTTGCATTCTGATAAAAGGATACATTGGGAGTCGTAATATGGTGCATGGCAGCACCTGCAAAAAATGCTGTAGTTTTACTTGGTCTGATATGGTAATTAAGACCTACACTTAAATCAAAAAACCCTAGATTGTTTGGAGGTAGCACTTCTTGGCTTTGTTGATCAAATCCATTTAACTGATTGAATTCATCTCCAAAGTTTAGCTGATCATAATTGATGTTTCTTTGGAAAATGCTCATCTGTGCTCCGATACCAATATATTGCTTTGTTTCCTTTGAAATTATTTTGTGATAAGCACCACTTAATGAGAGCTGAGAAGTATTTAATGCAATACCGTTTATCTGGTCGTTCATGAAGAAAAGACCCACACCAGCCCGATCCGTACCTCTGTTGTCTTCGCCAATATCAAATTTCACCTCACCTCCTATAGCGGTTGTAGTATAGGGATTTTCAACGCCCCCTCTCCATTGATCCTTGTAGACCATTCCGACACGATATGTACCATCTATGGTTCCTGTAAGGGCAGGGTTTATTTGGTAGGGCATGACATAAAACTGTGTCAAGCTCACATCCTGACTTACGGCGTGATTTATGCTATAAAAACAGCATAGAAGGAATGTAAATGTTTGAATTAAATGCTTCTTCATTGTCATACTATTATATAAACTGCATTAGCGTGATTCTATTGCCGTTTTTAGACATTTGCCGAAAGGCTAAAAATGCTGCTCAATATGACGCAAATTTACAATAGTAAAGCGTGATTGACTAATTTTACTGACTAGAAGCTTATTTTTTAAGAAAACTACAATTTAGATTAAAGGGAGCTTAAAATATGGAATTTGCCGGGTGTCGATCAGTCCGATGCGAAATGCGGCTGATGATAGATCTGAAATGATCTCTCAATTGCTATTTGGTGAACTTGTAGAAATCTATAAGAAAAAGAAAAAGTCCTGGTATAAGGTAACCAGTGCTCACGATGACTATCTGGGATGGATTGATGTAAAACATGTTCAGCTGATCAACAAAGAGGAATTTGAAAATCTCAAGGCCTGTAACACAATCAGCCTTGATTGGGTAAATCCGATCATAGCTGGTGGAAAATCAATACCTATTGTTGCTGGCTCCAATCTTCATAATTTTGATGGATTGACCCTGAAGTCTCCTCTTGGTAGATATCAATTTAGTGGTCAGATCATTGATTCAGAGCAGATTGATATCACCGATGAGCTGATATCCAAACTCGCTAAGCATTACTTAAATGCACCGTATCTATGGGGTGGTCGTTCACCTTTTGGCATTGATTGTTCAGGTTACACTCAGGTAATTTATAAAATGTTGGGGTATGATATCCCAAGAGATTCGGTTGAGCAAGTAGAATTGGGAGAAACGGTCGATTTTAATATAGATGCTCGGGTAGGCGACCTTGCTTTCTTTGTAAATAAAGAAAACAGAATCATCCATGTAGGTATCCTTCTAGAGGACAATAAAATCATCCACGCATCTGGTTGGGTACGTATCGATACCTTAGACCATTTCGGTATTTATAATGAGGATACTCGAAAGTATTCTCACGTACTTAGAATAATAAAGAGGGTACTTCCCGATCGTCTACAAGAATCCAACTGATTTCATCCATTCATCGCTGTACATCTTACCTAGGTAGCGACTTCCATGATCGTGGAATAAAGCCACCACTACATCTGTAGGTTTAAGTTCGTCTTTAAGCTGTCTTACCCCTGCCAATACAGAGCCAGCAGAGTATCCCAAGAACAATCCTTCAGTAGCTGCCAATTCTCGTGCAGCCAGTGCTCCAGCTTTGTCTGTTACTTTTTCAAAGTGATCGATGATCGGGAAATTGATGTTTTCAGGAATGATGTCTTCACCAACTCCTTCTGTGTAGTAAGGATGGATCAATGATTCATCAATTTCTCCAGTTAGGTGATAGTGCTTTAGTATAGATCCATAAGTATCAATTCCCCAAAGCTTGATGTCTGGGTTCATTTCCTTAAGGTATTTACCTGTACCTGAGATGGTACCTCCTGTACCAACAGCTACAATAAAATGGGTGATTTTTCCTTCTGTTTGGCGCCATATTTCTGGTCCAGTACTTTTGTAATGGCCCAATGAGTTGGCCAAGTTATCGTATTGGTTCATCCATACAGAATTAGGTGTTTTCTTATGGATACTTTCTGCCATCGAGTAGTAAGATTGAGGATCTTCTGGTTCTACATTGTTAGGGCAGATAATTACTTCAGCACCAACAGCACGTAAGATATCTACTTTGTTTTGTGCTTGTTTGTCTGTGGTGGTAAATATGCATTTGTAGCCTTTAACAGCGGCCACCAAGGCAAGTCCCATTCCCGTGTTTCCTGAAGTACATTCTACAATGGTACCACCTGGTTTTAATTTTCCTGATTTCTCAGCTTCTTCAACCATTGCAAGGGCCATTCTATCCTTGATAGAGTGTCCTGGATTAAAGTATTCAACTTTAGCCAGAACCGTTGCTGGTACGTCTTCAACAGTTTTATTTAGTTTGATGAGGGGAGTATTTCCTATCGCCTCAATAACATTCTCAAAGTATTGCATATATCGTTTAATTGGCCCCAAATATATGCAAAAGGGTACTGTCTTTTTACTTAAGGTTTAATTATTTGGTAGGTCATAGAAATTTGCATCCTAGAGTCGATAGCTCCTATTTTACGGGCAACAGCAGGCGATAAAACCACGTCAATGTCCTTTTTAAAGGCATTTTCAGGTATTTTTCCTACCACACGAGCAAAAGTACTTAAGCCATTAACAGGATTTGTCAGCTTGATTAAAGTATTCACTTCAGCTGATTTGTGCAGAACCATCAAGTTTTCATAGTCTTTTCCTTTCTTATCCCAATAAGCAATTCCTTTTCTTGATTGAGAAACCAAATTACTTGTAGGCTTATCAACAGGTAAGGTGGTCTGAACTGTATCAACTGATGTAGTTTCTTCAGTATCCAAAACTACTTCCGCATCAGCATTTCCTTCAATAATTTCTTCCTGAATTCGGTCGTACTTCGTTTCTGAAACGCTATGATCCAGCTTTTCTGAGCCAATCACTTTTTTAAATCTTTCTTTTGTGTCTGGTTGAAACTTATATGTGCTTACCTGAGGAACACTTTCTACTTCTTCTTTCTTGGTAATCGCTGTTTCTTGTATAACAGTAACAGGTTCATGTACGGCAGTATCTTCGCTTGCAGTAGGATCTGGATGATGATTCTGAGTGTGCACTTCTTGTTGGTATGTTTCTGTTGTTATATTTGTTTCTACCAAAGTATACTCACTTTGGGTTGGGCCATTTGCTGGTTTGGAGGCTGGGGCTACTACAGCTGGTCTACTGGTTGTTGTGACTGTTTCTGTCTTGATTTTTATTGCTGGTGTTGGTTTGTCATTAGCGGTAGCTAAATGCGTACCATCAGTAGACAACGTACCAGCTGTTTGATAATAACCTACCAGTAACTTTTCTCCAATAGACAATGTAAATCCAGACATTTGATTTCTTTCTATCATGTCCTTTACGTCCTGAGCAAAGTATACTTTTGAGATTCTAAATAAAGTCTCCTGCTTTTTTACTTTGTAATAAACAGGAATATAGTTTGACCCCGTTGGCTGCTTAACCCTGAAGAATTCTTTATTCAGTGGCAAGATTAATTCTTCACCGATACTTATCTGATCTGGATTGACAATTTCATTAAGCATCATGGCATCAATCGTTGCGATATGAAACTCTTTACATATTGAATAAAGTGTTTCACCTTTGGCAAAATGAATATTGAAATAAGCATTGGATGATTCATCAACAATGACCTCTAAGGCACTATTCCTGGTGAGAGACTGTGATGAAACGTGGTTTGGCACTAGCATTAGTCCGCAAAGACACAAAATCAATGTGCCCAAAATCTGTATATTACGCATGGTTTCTGGATTAGAGCGCTAAAATATTAAATATATTTGTAATATGTAAACTAACTGTAAATTAAGAAGTTATTAAAAAAGTTAAGAAAATATTGGCCATCATCCCCGCTCGGTACCAATCGAGTAGATTTCCTGGGAAAATGCTTCATCAGATTGCAGGCACTCCCTTGATATTGCATGTTTACAATCGGGTCAAAAGCATGAATTTATTTGAGAACGTTTATGTTGCAACGGATCATATAGAAATCAAAAATATCATAGAGGCTGCAGGCGGGAAAGCTTATTTGACAGATCCAGCATTGCCAAGTGGTACTGATCGCATCATTGAGGCGCTTGCGCAAATAGACAGCAGCTATGAATATGTAGTGAACGTACAAGGAGATGAAGCGCTAATTTCAGAAAACCACTTGGGACCTCTCGTGAATTTACTTAATGCTCATGAAGAAATTGACTTGGCGACCCTCTGTGTTTTGAATTCAAATGAATCAGACTTTCACAATCCGAACTGCGTGAAGTTGGTTAAGTCTGATGATAATCGTGTGCTTTATTTTTCTCGATCAGCCATCCCTTTTAATCGCGATGAAGGCTTTTCTACTTTTCTGCAGCATATAGGTGTATACGCATTTTCGAAAAATGCCATTGATCACATACGGGATTCAAAAGAAAGTCCGTTAGAGAAAATAGAAAAACTGGAGCAACTGAGATGGATGGAAGCAGGACTTTCCATGCAGGCTTGTGTTGTCAAAGGAGAACTTGTTGGTGTAGATACACCTGAAGATGTTGCTAGGGTAGAAGCCTTACTTACCTAAGACATTTCCAGAAAATTGATAGGGTAATAATGTAGAAGAGTCTTTGAGGTAAAACACCTCATCGGATTCACCTTGTAAGAAAATTTCGATGGGAGCAGATTGCTTTTGCTCAAACTCTGCAATTACTTGGCGACATGCACCGCATGGGCTTACTGGCGTCAATAATCTTTTGGCGGGATTTTTTGCAATGATAGCAAGTGCGATCACTTTTTGCCCTGGAGCATTTACATGAGAATTATATAAAGCGACTCGTTCGCCACAAATACACAAAGGATAAGAGGCATTCTCTTGATTGCATCCATGGTGTATCGAACCATCCTCCATCAAGGCTGCCGCACCAACCAAAAAATTGGAATATGGAGCGTATGCTATACTGAGCATTTTACTTGCTTCTTCCAAAAGGGAAGCAGCATATGGCTCAATATCTGACAAGTTGGTTTTTATAATTTGTGTCATTTAGATATTTATAGTTATTAAATACTGCAAAAAATATTCCCAATAATCAGATTATGGCGTTCTTCGTACTTAAGTATTAAAATAATCGTTCTAGAAGCAACAAACATTAACGATGAAAACACCACGATTACTACTATTACTGGGATTAATGTTCATTTTAAACAATTTGAGCTATTCTCAGGAAACATTTACGATAAGTGGGTACATCGAAGATGCGGGAAGTAGTGAAGCTCTTATTTCTGCCAATGTTTTTGAAAGCAATTCTAAGTTAGGCACAGTATCCAATATATATGGCTTTTATAGTATCACCTTACCGCAAGATTCTGTTTATCTGAGTTTTTCCTACATAGGTTACGAATCCGATATCATTGGTATTTATTTGGACAAAGACGTAACCTTAGACGTTAAGCTTAATTCAACTGCGACTTTACGACAAGTGGAGATTGTGGCTACCAACGCAGTCAAAATAGAAGAAGAATCTCAGATGAGTCGGATTGAAGTTCCCATTGCACAGATAAAAAAGATTCCTGCACTTTTAGGTGAAGTGGATGTGATGAAAGCACTCCAATTGTTGCCGGGTGTTCAATCTGGGGGTGAAGGGCAATCTGGACTTTATGTAAGAGGAGGCAGTCCAGATCAAAATTTGATTTTGTTGGATGGTGTTCCAGTTTACAATGCCAATCACCTTTTTGGTTTCTTTTCGGTTTTTAATGCAGATGCCATCAAAGATGTTAAATTGACCAAAGGTGGATATCCTGCACGGTATGGAGGTAGGTTGTCGTCTGTGCTGGAGATTAATATGAAAGAAGGAAACAAGCAAGAGTTTCATGGCTCTGGTGCCATCGGTATCATTTCTTCTAAGCTTTCACTTGAGGGTCCGATCATAAAAGATAAAGCTTCTTTTATTGTTTCAGGAAGGAGAACCTATATTGATGTGCTCGCGAGACCTATCATTAAAGCTTCGTTGGCGGCAAATGGATCTGAAGGGAATATTGGTTATTTTTTTTATGACCTGAATGCAAAAGTGAATTATAAAATTTCAGATAAGGATAAACTTTACCTAAGTGCTTACACAGGTGATGACAAATTTTTTGTCGATTTTACCGAAAGCTTCGAAGGGAATACGGATAGAGTAGTGACTGAACTCGGGTGGGGTAATTTCACCTCCGCACTGAGATGGAATCACCTTTGGACAAATAAATTGTTTAGTAATTTATCTGCGACTTATACCAACTACAACTTTGGGACTTTACTCGGTAGTGAATTTAACGCAACGATTGATGGGATGCAGGAAACCGAAAATTTTTCAGTTTCATACGATTCTGGAATTAGGGACTATGCGGCAAGATTGGATTTCGATTATTTGCCGTCGCCCAATCACTTTGTACGTTTTGGAGGGCTGATCATGCAACACAGATTTAACCCTGGTATTTTTAATTTACAAAGTGAGTTATCGGTATTTGGAGGAGAACCAATTACCATCGACACAACCTTCGGTCAAGTATTGGTTGATGCCATAGAATTCAATACTTTTATTGAGGACGATTTTAAAATTACCCCGACGCTCAAGGTAAATGCTGGAGTTCATTTTTCTGGATTTAGTCTGGAGGATCAATCATACACTTCTGTACAACCAAGATTATCGGTAAGACAGTTGTTGCCGGGCAATGTGGCATTGAAAGCTTCTTTTGCGACCATGAGACAATACACGCAATTTCTAACCAATGAAAATATAGGTTTGCCTTGGGATCAGTGGCTACCTACGACCAAGCAAGTTAAGCCTCAAGATTCATGGCAAGCGGCCATTGGTTTTGCCAAGACTTTAGACGAAGGTTATGAAGTAAGCCTTGAAGCCTATTATAAAGAAATGGACAACCTCATTTCCTACGCGGAAGGGGCATCATTTTTTAGTATCGAACCCTGGGAGAATTTGGTGACGCAAGGAGAAGGTAGATCATATGGAGCAGAGTTGTTTATACAAAAGAAAAATGGAAGATTTACTGGTTGGTTGGGTTATACACTTTCATGGTCCGATCGAAGATTTGATGATAAGAATTTTGGAGAATGGTATTCTTTTAAATTTGATAGGAGGCATGATTTGTCTTTGGTAGGAATCTATGAACTTTCAGAAAAAATCAACTTTGCAGCAACTTGGGTTTATGGGACAGGAAACGCAGTAACATTTGCAGAATCACGAATCCCTTTGCTGAGACAAAATGGTTTTGGAGATTATGTAAGTACGGTTGATATCTTTAAAAGTAGAAACAATTTCAGACAAGAAGCCTTTCATCGATTGGATGTGAATGTAGATTTCATCAAACAAAAGAAAAGGCACAAAAGGATTTGGTCTGTAGGAGCTTACAACGCATACAGCAGAAAGAATCCATTTTTCCTTCAGTTGGAAGAGGATTTTGTTGAAAATGGAGATGGCACTATTGGCGTTGAAACGGTTCTAAAGCAATACAGTCTTTTCCCAATTATTCCATCTGTTAGTTATCGATTTGAATTTTAAATTATGAAGAATACACTTTTTTTGGCAGTAGTTGCATGTATGCTTTTGACGAGTTGCGAAGATGTGTTGGTGAAAACCTTAGAGTTGGAGGACTTTGAGTTTGAAAAGCAATTGGCAATATCTGGAGCTTTGATTAGCACCGATGATGAGTTTGCCTTACTCATATCGCAAAACCAAGCAATTACTGATCCATTTGATCAATGGGAACCTGCAGTGGAGGCAACAGCTGTTTTGTATAGTGGAGATACAGAGATAGGTCGTCCGGTTCTTTCTGAAAATAATCCAGAAGGATTAAACAATCTTTTCTTACTTGACCTCGAGAATATTGAATTGGAGCCAGGTAATTATAGATTAGAAGTAGATCATCCTACTCTAGGAACGGCTGTAGCTGAGTCCGAGATACCAGAGGATATTCAAATAGACAATATCGAGTTTGTTGAAGATTTTGGCATTGCTCCTAATTTTTTGTCGAGGTCAGATGCTATCTTGGTAACATTCACAGATCCGCCAGAAGACAATTATTATAGTTTGAAAATTGAATCGGATTCGATTATCTCCGATACCTTTTTCTATGGTATGGATACACTGGTTTATGAATATGAGCCATTTTTGGGTGTTGATTCTGGTGAGCCGGGAGCTCAGATGATTCAGGATGGCATCTTGTTTACGGATGATTTTTTCAATGGACAAGAGCACATGATTACATTGTATTTAGCGGGGCTTGAGTTTGAAGAAGCGCCAGAGAAAATTATAGAAAGCTTGCATGTAACTTGGGATGTAATTTCTAGAGACAAATTTGAATTTGATAGCTCATTGCAGTTGTATGATAATTCACAAGGATTTGGTCCATTTACTGAACCTGTCACCATATTTAATAACATAGAAGGTGGGGTAGGTATTTTTTCAGGATTAAATAGAAGCTTTTATCCGATCCCATAATTGGCAGATTGAATAGATAGAGTTTGTTATTTTCGATACATTAAGATACAATAATCACCATTGACAAAAGCCATTCAAGGAATTATAATTGGAGGAAGTCCGAGCACTGGAAGTTCGTTGCTAAGGCAATTGTTGAATAGGCATTCTGAGATCGTTTGTGCGCCGGAAACTCATATTTGGTGCAAGCATAAAATATTTGAGGATTGGGATATGTACAAACTGAAGTATCTCAATCGATCAATATTTGGATTGGATTCAAAAGGACTGATGCACTTTGTTGGGATCGAAGCTTCTGAAATACCCAATTATAATAGCGAGAGAATGAAACAACTTCTGGAGCAGAGTCCAGACGTCTATGTCTTTTTTAGATTATTTATGATGGAGTTTTTTAAGCTCAGAGCTGGTCAAGTTTATGGAGAAAAAACTCCTGCCAATGCCATTAATTTTAAGCATATTCTAGAAACAACTGATGATGTATTGTGCATCCATACAATCAGAAATCCTTATGACGCTATAGCATCTTTGGTTGCCCGAGGAAAAACTCCATTGGCCGCTACTGCATTTTATCTGTATAACTCTGCGCATGGTTTGAGCAGCCGCAAGAATAATCGTTTGGTTGAAATTCGATATGAAGATCTAGTTGAAAATCCGAAACTAGCACTTGGGGGTTTATTGTCTAAACTTACTTTGGGATTTGAAGAACAGATGTTGAATGCATCAAAGAATAATAATGCGGTTGTAACAAAACTTGAAGGATGGAATTATGACGAAACTCAAGAAGTGAAAAAAGGCAGTGTAGGTCGATTTAATCAGATGGATCAAAAGATAAAAGATGATATTGTTTTGTATGTGTGGTATCTTAAATTGAGAAGAATATCTGATGTGGGATTCAAAAGTGTCAGGGAGATTAATGAAATATTGGATTATAAAACCATTGAACCCAACTTTACTCCACACAAAAAAGATTTTGATGCTTTGAAAGTATTTAACCGATCACTTTTGCGAGGATTGGATAAACTCAATTCAGCGCTTTATCTATTTGAAATCAAATGAGGAAGGAAGACGTTTATAAAATATTCAAGGAGCAATTGTCTCATTTGCAAGAAAGAGAAGTACAGAATATTGTCAAGATCTATTGCGATGATGTGAAGGATATCAATGTAGAGAAATTGCAGCTTGATATTGAAAAGCTCAAACTAAATGTACCACTTCAGTACATTACTGGAGTAGAGTTTTTTCTTGAGCATCAATTTAAAGTTTCTCCAGCTGTTCTTATTCCAAGACCAGAGACAGAAGAATTGGTGGTTTGGATAATGGATGATTATAAGAGGAACAATAAGGAGTTGAAATTACTTGATGTGGGGACTGGTTCTGGGATTATTCCCATCAGCTTAAAGTTGAAATTTCCAGCTTGGGATGTGCATGCCATTGATGTTAGTGATGGAGCTTTGTTAATTGCTCAAGAAAATGCAGAACGCTTGGATGCTGATGTGACATTTGCGCAAGCAGACTTTCTCAATAAAAGTGCTTGGAGTTTTGGTGAAGTAGATGTCTTGGTCAGTAACCCTCCATATATACCATTTGCGGAAGCGGAAAAAATGGGAGACTCGGTAGTCAAACATGAACCTCATGTTGCATTATTTGTGAGTGAGCCAATGTTGTTTTATCGTTGCTTGTGTGAATATGCCGCAGCATTTCTTAGGACAGATGGGGCAGTGTATGTCGAGTTAAATGAATATCAATCTAAAGAAACAGAAGCTTTGTTCAGGACGTATTTTTCAGACGTTCAGCTGAAAAAAGATTTGCAAGGAAAGGAGAGAATGCTGCGTGCTAGGCACCTGCTTTCTTGACATCTTTTATTCCAAGTTTTTGAAGATGAGCAAGGATAACATCTCTTTTGTCACCTTGAATAATGATCTCTCTATTTTTTACCGAACCACCCACGCCGCACTTGGCTTTAAGCGCTTTAGCAAGATCTTTCATTTTGTCTTCAGAAATGTTTAGGCCTTTAACAATGGAAGCAGTTTTACCACCTCGGTGCTTCTTTTCCAAATGTATTCTCGCGCTTAGTGTATTCCAATTCATTTCTTCAGTTGTTTCTTTCTCGTCAGGCATGTCAGGAGCATTTTCCGGGTTGCCTAATTTTTGAAAATCATCCCAGGATAAATTTTTGAATTTATCGCCCATTGGTTATTTGTTTTTCTTTTTGGTATCGTCGACCATAGATAAAATTGTCAATGGCAAATGTAAGATTCCTTTTCCTGAATTTCTCATCATTACCACTGCAGTTTTGTTTTCTTTGTTCATACATACAAATACCGAATGGATGGAGGTGGTGCCAGAAAAACTATAAATTTCTCTATTTCGTTTTTGTTTGATGATATACCACGGAGCTTCGTGGTATAAGTTTTTTGAAATTTTTATTGATTCAAATTCTGATTGCTTTTCAAACTCAGATCGAACATAATTGGTGAGATCGATTACATTCATACTCAATCCTTCACTCGGAGCAAAGCCAGGAAAATCCCACGGGTATCCTAATTGACCCGCTTTGTCAAAGCCAAATGACAATGAATCAGCCCGATCGCTACACCGAATACTTGGAAATTGTGCTTGATATTTCTCTTTAATTAATTCACAATAATCTTTTTCTTCGATGCGCTCAGTCAGTAACCCAAGCAAAGCATAGTTTAAATTACCATAATTAAATTCATTAAGATTTTCCGGTTGGTATAACTCAGAATATCTATTCAGCTCAGGCACGATCAATGAGTCAGGATAAGATTCATATGGATTGTCTGGGTTTTTATTATGCCGACCAAAGAAGTATGGATCTTTGGGTAGGTTGGATCTGTGAGTGATCAATTGATCAAAGGTAATTTCTCCGTATTCTTTATGTAGCTCAAGATGATTGGAGATTTTATCCGATGTGCTTAAGTTTTTTTTTGCTAGTGCTGCGTTGATAAGTTCCGCGGTGAAAATTTTTGAAACGCTGCCTACTTGAAAATTGATAAGACTATCGTGTATCATATTTCCTACCTTGAAAATAAAAGTAGAGTCTCCATCAATCACACCAAGCCACAAACCTTCTCCTTCTTCAAAATGGAGAGAGTAATCAAATTCTAAAATCTTTTCAACCTCGTTTTTTAGATTGGCAAGATCCTGAGCCATGAGATCATGGCTGATGAAGAGAGTAGAACAAAAGAAAATTATGAGTACAAAGTGGATGCGCATATTCAATATTAGACATAAAAAAAGTACTTAATGAAACTCACCAAGTACTTTGTTTATTTTTAGGAAGATAAATTATTTCGCCTTAGCTACTTCTCTATCGTCTTCAAATTTTTTACCATTCCATTTTCCCAACCATTCTACTTTCTTTCCTACCTTTTCGTAGTTAGAGAATACGTCGAGAGCTGTTTTTTGTTCTGCTCTATGGATTGTAATGGATTGGATTCCATTTGAAACATTGAAATAATATTTCCCCTCAGCAAAGTCAAACTTCTTCTTATTCCTCATCTGAAATAAATTTTTAAATGCCGTAAGGCATAGATTTAATAAAAAATGTGTGTTTTGAAATCTGCGATCATCTTCAGTGCTTTCAACTCAATCTGAAGATCTAGTTTAGAATTGTATATCAACACGACATATATATAAGAACGAAAGAAGCCAAATAATAGTTTCCTTTGATCATGTTTTTCGTAATAAATTACGTTGATGGCCTAAAATTAGACCGTTTTGACAAATTTATGACTCCAAACGTTAAAAATTAAGTAAATCGTTAACGTTTCAAAGCAGGTAGTACTTTAATTTTTAGTTGATATAGTAGGTTTAATTATAGGCTTATTTTAATTATTCTTATAAACAACACCTCCTTTCATCACAAAATCAACCTTTTCCATCACACTGATATCGTCTACTGGATCCGATCCAACGGCAATGATATCTGCTATTTTTCCTCCTTCCAATGTCCCATAGTCATCTGAAATACGGAGAAGATCCGAGGCATTGACGGTCGCTGACATCAACGATTCGATTGGTTTCATTCCGGCTTCTACCATGTAACCAAATTCCTTCCCATTATCTCCATGATAAGAAACACCACTGTCGGTCCCGAATGCAATTTTCACCCCATACTTGTAAGCCTTCCCGAAAGTTTCTTGAATCTTGGGTCCTATGGCCAAAGCCTTTGGAACGATGATGGCTGGATAAAAACCAGGTGTTGCTGCTTTTTCGGCAACAAATTTTCCAGCGATAATCGTAGGAACATAATAGGTGCCTTTTTCTACCATCAATTGCATGATTTCTTCTGTCATCAATGTGCCATGTTCGATGCTATGAATTCCTCCAAGAACGGCACGTTTCATTCCTTCAGCTCCATGTGCATGTGCAGCTGTTACCATTCCATAATCGTTGGCGGCATCTACCACTGCTTCTATTTCGTCTATCGTAAACTGTGGACCAGATCCGTCTTTTGCAACACTGAGCACACCTCCTGTCGCAGTAATTTTAATGACATCAGCTCCATTTTTATATCTCTGTCTTACCGCCTTGTATGCATCTTCTACGCTATTTACTACACCTTCTGCAGGCCCTGGATCTCCCCTTAATTCACTTTTCACCCCGTTGGATGGGTCAGCATGTCCACCTGTAGTTGCCAATGATTTTTCTGATGTATAGATTCTAGGTCCATCAATATATCCGCTATTGATGGCCTTTTTTAAAGAAACATTTACGCCAGTTCCTCCTAGATCTCTTACTGTTGTGAATCCTGCCATCAATGTACTTTTGCAATACTTTGTAGCTCTCAAAGCCACATCCGCCGGTTCCAAAGAAAAACGTTCCATGTATCTGGTCTTACTTGATTCATGTTCTATATGAACATGCATATCCATCAGTCCTGGCATCACTGTTTTATCTTTTAAATCAATGACCGCAGCTCCTTCAGGAGCCTCTACATATCCTGACATGATGTTTTGAATCCGATCACCATCCACCACTATGGTCATTTCAGATTTTGATCTTTCAGAAGTCATATCATAGACTTGGCCGCAATGAAGGTAACTTGTCTGTGCCTGCAAGGTAAAGCAGGTCCAGGCCATCAGAATTGTAATGAAAATGTGATTAAGTTTCATATCAAATTTTTATTGTATTAATGGGTTACTTTGACTCCAAAATAGTCATATTAAGTTAATAAGCCCAATATTGACATTCCTATCCTGTATAACCCCTATACCCTGACGTCAATTCCTAAATACTTTTATCTGAAATGTAGATCAGATAAAGGTCATTTAGGTTACTATGAATAAGGAATTTTCAATAATTAGTCATTAGCGTCTAAATAGAATCACGGACATGTTATCTTTAAAGAAAAAGAGAAAATGTCATTAAGATCTTATCTGTTTATTGCTGTCATTTTAATTCTCAATCAGTCCTGCGATACCCACAAGAAATCACAGAAGGTATCAATCACATCAGTTGAAGAACAAGAATTTAATCAATGGAAACTGGACCGGGTAGCAGCTTTGACTTCTCCGTCTGGTTGGTTGACCATTACCGCTTTGATCTGGTTGAAAGAAGATAAACTTAGCGTAGGGACTGCAGATAGGTATGATGTGACTATCCCATATCACGCTTCCGCAAATTTTGGAACCCTACACAAAAGAGCAGAAAACTGGTACTTGACTCCAGCAGAAAATTCTCAGATCACTTTGGATGGTAAACCAATACATGAAGAACGACTGCTTAATCACGATCAATCAGGCAAAACAAATATAGTTGGATACGAATCTTTGTTGTGGTACATCATAAAAAGAGAAAATACTTATGGAGTGAGGGTGAAAGATTCATTGAACCAAGCAAGATTTGAATTAAAAGAAATTTCCACTTTTCAATACAACTCGGATTTTGTATTTGATGCTCAAGTTGAATGGGCTTCAGAAAATGACTCTATTCTAATTACCAATGCTCAAGGTTTGGTAACGTCCAACAAATTAAAAGGATGGTTGAAGTTTCAACACGATGGAAGAACGCATACAATATCTTTTATTGATGGAGGGGAAGATATCTGGTTCACAGTATTCGGAGATGAAACAAACAGTGCCGAAACCTATGGTGCTGGTAGGTTTTTATATATCAAAGTACCAAAAGGTTCGGAATCGGTTCAGCTTGATTTTAATAGAGCTGAAAATCCACCATGTTTTCACTCAGCATTTGCCACATGCCCACTGCCACCAAAAGAAAACCAGTTAAAAACACGCATAACAGCTGGGGAAACATCAGACCATTAATTAATTTTAATTACCCAGACTAAAAGGAATAAGTTTGTTAATTTGTAATATGATTATGAGAAGTAAACTTTTATTTGCAATCCTAATTTTTGTACACGGATCACTGTGGGCGCAACCTCAGGTTTTAGATGGTTTCAGTCACGAATGGCTTGATCTTGAATTTGAGAGGCCAGTAGGTATGACGTACGATGATTATGATCGAATGTTGGTATGGGAAAAAGAAGGAAAAGTTTGGTACGTAATCGATGACCAAAAGGCCAGTGAACCTTTATTGGATATCAGCGATGAAGTTGGGAACTACGGAGATATGGGGCTTTTGGGTTTTACCATCGATCCCAATTTTAAAACCAATGGATACATCTATGCCTTTTATGTGGTAGATTTCTATCATCTCATGTTTTATGGTACAGCAAATTATAATCCTGAATCTAATCTTTATTGGAGACCAACAGTGACAAGATGTACACGTTACACTGTGCAAGATGTTGAATCCAATCCTACAGTGGATTACGATTCAAGAAAAGTATTATTGGGCGAAGGGCCAGGTTCTGGGCCGTCAGTATTGTTTACAGTTCATATTGGATGTGGAATTGATTTTGGTGAAGATGGTACTTTGTTGTTGACGACCGGTGATGGCACGGGATGGGAAGGTCCTTATTTTGGTGGAGGCCCTCCATATTTTGGAAATTATGTAGAGTCTGCGCTTGAGCAAGGTTTCATCACACCTGAAGAAGAAGTAGGAACTTTAACCGCTCAACAAAGAGAATCTTTGAATGGTAAAGTATTAAGGATCGATCCCGAGACTGGAGAAGGAGTCCCTTCCAATCCATATTACGATCCTTTGAATCCTAATAGCAACCAATCAAAAGTGTGGGCACTTGGTTTTCGAAATCCTTTTAAGTTGAAAATTAGACCTGGCTCAGGTTTTTCAGACCCCTCACTAGGCCTTCCTGGAGTAGCATATGTTGGCGAGGTAGGTGATGGTCTCTGGGAAGAATTAAATATAATACGCAAGGGAGGAGAGAATTTTGGTTGGCCTATCTATGAGGGTGTTGACGAAAATGTAAACTATCCATTTGATAAAGTAAATCCATTTGCTCCCAATCCTCTCTATGGGACAAATGGTTGCGATACCGAATTTTTTAAATTTGAAGATTTATTACAACAAGCTTCAGCTAAAGAATTATCATTTGAGAATCCATGTGATGAAGATGATAACATTCCAGAAGATTATCGATTTGTTCATTCGAGACCTGCACTAAATCTTGCGCACTCTACTGCTGGATTTGGATTATACTTCGGTGGCTTTGATGATTTTGGTAACTCAAGTAATTTACCAATTTCGCATCCAGATTCGCCTATTGAAGGAGACTTTAGTGACTTGAGAGCACGATGCGTGATTGGCGGAGATTTCTATTTTGGTAATTCTTTTCCGGATCAATATGAAGGCGTTTACTTTTTCGGAGACTACAATGAAGGATGGATCAATTATTTAGAATATGATTTGAATGATTCTATCACGGCAGTTAAACCATTTTTTAAAGATACGTTTCCCATCGTTGATTTAAGTGTGAATCCTGCCGATGGTTGTTTGTATGTGATTAATTACGAATATGGTTTTTCAAGAATTTGTTTTGGAGATAATCTCGCTCCCAAGGCGGTGATCAACCATGATATAGATTATGGAGCATCCCCATTAACAGTAAATTTTGATGCTTCTGAATCTTTTGATCCTCAAGGAGAAAATATTTCCATTCAATGGGATTTTCAGGATGGTATGACTTCAACTGATTTGACAACAAATCATACCTTTGTTTCCAATGATGGCCAACCAAGGAGCTTTGAAGTTAGCTTAACAGCTACCGATGAGATAGGCCAATCTACTACCGCAAAAACATTAATATCCGTCAATAATACACCACCGATTGTAAAAATTACCAGTGTTGATGATGGTGATCTTTTTAATCTAACAGGTATTTCCGAAATCGAATTAAATGCGGAAGTTATAGATCAAGAGCACAATGAAAATGAACTAAATTACAATTGGACATGGAGCCTGCATCACAATACCCATGATCATCCCGAACCAACGATCAATGAAATATCTAGCACGGTAAATTTAATTCCAGTTGGTTGTGAAGATGAAGTGTTTTTCTATGGTCTTGAATTAATGGTAGAAGATGCCGCAGGATTGAGAGGAAGAGATGAAGTTTTCTTGTATCCAGATTGTGGGAATGACTATCTGGAACTTTTGACTTTTAATGCTCAGCTGATTGATGGGGAAACACTTTGCAGTTGGTTGACAATTGCGGAAAATGATGTAAGTCATTATGAAATCGAAAGAGCAATTGGTCAAGGTGAATTTAGTTATTTAGGCACAGTTGATGCATCCAACAATACGGGAGAACAGAATTACTCCTTTACGGATGAAAACGTATGGCAAGGAGTTAATTTTTATCGACTAAAGATGGTTTCGAATAGTGGGGTAGAAACCTATTCAAACGAGAGATTGGTATTGTACGCCAATCCAGATGAGATATTTGTCTATCCCAATCCAGTAGTTGATAATCTAAGTATCTTTTATGGGAAATTAAACAACGAAGCCAAAGTAGAAATATTCAACATGGAGGGAAAGATTATTCGAAAATTTGAGATTGTAGGAAATGGTTCGCAAGTTCAGAAAGTCGATTTAAGAGGAGTCAACCCAGGAAACTATATTTATCGCATTCAAAACGGAGAATTGATGAAGACAGGTAGATTTATCATTGTCAGGTAATATATTCAAAGGCCAATAGAATAACAGAATAACATGACCAATAAATCACAACCACCACCTAATCCAGAGGAGCAAGTTTCATTGACTGTTTCAATGAAGCAGTATTTTTTTGAACTTGTCAGAGAAATCTTTGATTTAGATAAAGGAGTTAATAAGAAGGCAACGATCAAGGAAATTAAATCTAAGCAATCGATGAGTGGGGCTAATGCTTGGATGCTTTTTTGTTCCATTATGATTGCCTCGATCGGACTAAACTTAGACTCGCAGGCAGTAATTATTGGTGCTATGTTAATTTCTCCATTGATGTCCCCAATCTTGGGTGTTGGTTTGGGTGTAGCCATCAATGACAAGGATGCATTGAATCATGCGTTGATGCATTTTGGTGCGGCTATTATCATAGCGTTGATCGCTTCCACTGCTTATTTTTGGTTGACGCCTCTCAATGATTTTACGCCTCAAATTGAAGCCAGAACAGAGCCTACATTTCTAGATGTGATGATTGCAATTTTTGGTGGAATCGCTGGAATCATATCCATTGCCCGTAAAGATATTTCTACAACATTACCAGGGGTGGCTATCGCAACGGCCTTGATGCCTCCATTGTGTGTCGCAGGATATGGATTGGCCAATGGTTCCCTAGAAATTGCATCCAAAGCATTTTATCTTTTCTTTCTGAATTCATTCTTTGTTGCTTTTGCAACCTATGTAATTCTAACGCTGATGGATTTCCCTCAGAAGATGTATGCCAATAAGAAAGATAGGCGCAAGAATATCATCTTTGTAACCATATTTAGTATTCTGATGCTGGTGCCCAGCTTCTTGATTTTTAAATCAGTATATCAGGAATACAACCAGGAACAAATGCTCAAGAAGTTTATAGCAACATCCTTTGAAGGGGAGGCTATTAATTATGTCGATGGGTACAAACTAATCCCACCAGAAAATCCAAATGAGTTGGTCCTGAAAGTATATGGGACCTATATCAACGATGACAATATCGATACCTACAAGGAAGGATTAAAGCAAGTGGGTCTAGACTATATTACCAACATTGAAATCATCTCTACTTCCGAGATTGATCTTGATAATTTTGATCAATTGAAAACAGAATTGACAGGATTGGATGAGAAACTAAATGCTCAAATCAATGAGTTGGTTGAAGAACGTGAAACAAGGGAAATAATCTTAGAAGAAATAAAATCCAAAGATGATTTTTTCGTACAAGATTCTGCTAAGTTTCTTCAAGTGTCCAACGACCTCAAAATATTTTATCCCGATATCAAGGAGTTCAGCCTTTCTTCCAGTCAGTATACGGACTTTACACAACAAAGGAAGGATTTGCCTACCGCTATAGTAGATTGGACCAACCCCAAAAAAGGAGAAGTGAAGAAACTAACCAATTTTGTCATGAACAGCTACAAGCTGGATACCTTGAAAGTAGTTTTAGTTAAATAACTAGAGCTTGTTCTCATTGATGATATTTTGTAATCTGTCTCTATATGATTTTCCAACAGGAATGTGTTTCATTTTGCCATCAACTTCCATTTCTACAACGTTGCCCATTACTGCATGTATTTTATTGATGTTGATGATGTAGCTTCTGTGGATTCTTAAGAAAGTATCTTCCGGTAGTTTTTCTTCTAGGCTTTTCATGGTTTGTAGTGAAACAACTCTTCCTTCCAATTTTTTAATGATCACATAATCTTTCAATCCTTCAATGAAAAGTATTTCGTCATGAGCCAATTTGATTAATTTCTTATCTGCCTTAACGAAGAAAAAGCCTTCATCTTCACCCTTTGGTTTCCTTGTTGCCATGATTTCAGAGACACGATTGATCGCCTTCATGAATCTGTCCATTGGAATAGGCTTCAGTAGATAGTCAATTGCTTCTAATTCAAATCCTTCTACTGCATAATTCTCAAATGCCGTTGTGAAAATAACCATTGGCGGATTCTTTAATGATTTGACAAAATCAATGCCGTTAATTTGAGGCATTTGAATGTCTGTGATCAATAAATCCACTTCGTTTTCCTGAATGACTTTATTTGCTTCAAGCGCATTATTGCAACTAGCAACGAGCTCTAATTCATCAAGCTGCGCGATGTATGTTTGTAATATTTCAAGTGCTAATGGTTCATCGTCAACTATTACAGTTTTGATCATGGTGTTTTTTTTACTTTAATTGGATGTTTATTTCAACAGTGTACGCATCATTGGTTTCTTCAAACAATAACTTGTGCTTCTTTGGATATATTAACTTGAGTCTTCTTTTAATATTGATAAGACCGATACCTCCACTTTGCTTTCCTTTTAAACTTTGAGAAATTTCAGCTCCCTTTTTATTGGTGATATTCATAGTAACATTACTGTCCTCTATTTTTAACTTGATGTGGACATAACCATTTGTTAGCAAGGTGTTCATTCCATGTTTGAATGAGTTTTCGATAAATGGGATAAACATCAGAGGAGCAATTTGAAGTTCATTGGCTTCTCCTTCAACTTGAAAATGAATATCAAAGTCATCCCCCAATCTTATCTTCTCTAATTCGAGATAGTTTTTAATGTAGTTGATTTCTTTTTTAAGGTATACACGCTCAACATTACATTCATACAACATGTATCTCATCATTTCAGAAAGCATCAAAACCGTCTCTGGTGCCTGATCAGATTTTTTCAAAGACAAGGCATAAAGATTATTCAGTGTATTGAATAAGAAATGAGGATTAATTTGAGATTTCAAAAAATTGAGCTCGGAAGCCAAGTTTTGACTTTTTAGTTCTTTGCTGTCTCTTTCATGGCCAAGCCAATCTTGCGTTATCTTAAATGCTGCTGATGAAACACCTATAAATATTGATTGAAAGAAAAGTATATTCTGTTTCTGGAAAAATAACTGTTGAATAGATGGATAGTCATCATACAGTAGGAACAGCGCCAATACTTGGGGTGGAGTGACCAGTATGGAAAGTAATATCAAGCTAATCAGATACATGACCCAATTTCTCTTTTTGAGAAATTTGGGTATCAGAAGCTTCCAATTGACGTATACAATAGCAGCAAAAAAACCAGTAGATATTAATGATCTGGTGACTTTAATGAAAAAAGGACTATCAGACCTATCCAAAACCAATAAAAATATGGACAACAAGACCCAAAAGAGTAGGTGTAAATTCCTGTCTTTTTCGAAAATCTGCTCGATTTTCTCTTTTAAACCAACTCTATGAATTACTATTTTTTCCATTAAGATCTTAAATTGTTAAATCGAGGCTTGGTTATCAAATTGTATAGACAAAACTTTCGATTTTCTTTACCAATCCAAATTCACCATCTTTGAGCTTACATTTTGAATAAAGGCTGTTTTGTGCTTGATATTGGTCAACTTTCACTATAAAAATAGCATAGATGATGAACATTGAGTCTAGATTTTCATTTATTCAGAGAGTATTATTAGAAAATATAAAAAATGGGATACAAAAAAATAGAGGAATACGATCAAGAAACGACTGATAGCTTGAAAAAGCTATATACTGGTCTTTTGAAAGATGTAGGTGAAAACCCAGATCGTGATGGCTTATTGAAGACTCCTGAACGAGCAGCAAAGGCCATGCAGTTTCTAACACAGGGATACGATCAAGATCCTATTGCCATATTAAGAGGAGCCATGTTTGATGAAAATCATCAAGATATGGTGATTGTCAAAAACATCGAAGTCTACTCATTGTGCGAACATCACATGTTGCCATTTTATGGGAAAGCCCATGTTGCTTACATCCCAAATGGTAAAATTGTTGGCTTGAGTAAAATTCCGCGTATTGTAGATGTTTTTGCAAGAAGACTACAAGTGCAAGAGCGATTGAATAAAAACATTATTGATGCGATAGATGAAGCATTACAACCTCTAGGAGTAGCTGTGGTTATTGAAGCATCTCATATGTGTATGATGATGAGAGGGGTAGAAAAACAAAATTCAACAACCACTACATCTGGTTTTACTGGCCAATTTGAACATCAAGAAACTCGTTCAGAGTTTTTAAATTTGATATCAGCAAACTTAAGATAAATGAAATCATATGTTTTTCCTGGGCAAGGTGCTCAGTTTGAAGGAATGGGCAAAGAATTGTATGCGGAAAACAATCTGGTTAAATCATTGTTTGATCAAGCCAACGAGATTTTGGGATTTGAAATAACCAAGGTAATGTTTGAGGGTTCGGCAGATGATTTAAAGCAGACGAAAATCACACAACCAGCTGTTTTTTTGTATGCATTGGCCAAGTTTAAAGCAGCCAATGTTACTTTGGGAACAGATGTTGTTGGGGGCCATTCATTAGGAGAAATTACAGCTTTGGTAGCAGCCGGTGCATTGGATTTTGAAGATGGACTTAAATTGGTTTCAGAGCGAGCATTGGCGATGCAAGATGCCTGTGAAGCCAATCCTGGAACAATGGCTGCCATTCTAGGAATGGAAGATGCAGATGTAGAGAAAATAACCAATGATATAGATGCATTGGTGGTGCCTGCCAATTATAATACGATGGGGCAATTGGTGATTTCTGGTTCTCATGAAGGTATTGAAGAGGCTGTCGCCAAATGTACAGAAGCTGGTGCAAGAAGAGCATTGGTTTTGCCAGTGGGAGGCGCATTTCACTCAGCTTTGATGCAACCAGCACAAGAAAGATTATCCAATGCAATTGATTCTATAAACTTCAAGGAGCCACGAGTTCCTGTTTTTCAAAATGTAGACGCCAAACCGCATACTGATCCAGAAGAAATAAAACAATTGTTGAATGCCCAACTTACCTCACCAGTAAGATGGACTCAGACCATGCAAAACATGATCAGTCATGGAGTAAAAGAGCAAGTAGAAGCAGGTGGGAGAGTATTGACAGGCTTCATCAAGAAAATTGATCGTAAATTTCCAACTGAAACTATCTAACATGAGTAGTAGCTTAGCAGTAGGTAAAGTGTTGACCGCACAACCATTTATGCTTGACAAGAATTTCAAAAGATCTGTCATCATGATAACGGACCATGATTCAGATGATGGTAGTATTGGTTTTATTTTGAATAAGAGATTCAATATGAATATTTCAGAGTTGATTTCTGGATTTCCTGAAATTGATGTGCCTGTTTATTTTGGGGGACCAGTTGCTACTGATACCATTCACTATATGCACAATGTTGGTGAAATGCTAGATGAAAGCCGTCAAGTTGTTGAAGGGGTTTCGTGGGGTGGAGATTATGAAAAACTTAAGTTTTTAATCGAAAACAAATTGGTCCAACCCCATAACATCAAGTTTTTTATAGGATATTCAGGATGGTCGCCTGGACAATTAGCAGACGAAATGAAAGAAGGATCTTGGGTGTTGAGTGAAGGTCATGCCAATTATGTATTTAAGATCAAAGAAGATGATCTCTGGAAAGAAACATTGATCAATAAAGGGAACAATTATTCCATCATAGGTCAAATGCCAGAGGCCAATAATCTTAATTAAATGTATTACGTACGGAATATTGGTTTAAGCTTCGGAGGAAGGCAGATTCTTGATGATGTATCTTTTATGATCAATCCTAATGAAAAATTAGGATTGATAGGAAGAAACGGGGCTGGAAAAACAACCCTATTCAAAATTATCGCTGGTGAATTATCCCCCGATGAAGGATCTATCGATCTACCCAAAAACGTCACAATTGGTGTATTGGCTCAGTTCCTGCCAGAAAATAAAGAGAAGTCGATTATTGACGAAACAATGTCAATTCTGGAAGAATACAATTCAATAGACAGACAGGTAAAAGATCTTGAAGTGCAGATTTCTTCTGGCAAGCTGAATGATGACGAAGTGACCAAAGCTGTGGAGAAACTAACCTCTTTGATGGATCGTAAGACCATGATGTACGATTACAATCCTGAAGCTGAAGCAGAAGTGCTTTTGAAAGGTTTGGGTTTTAAATCTGAACAATTAAAAGACAAAATAGGAACGCTTTCAGGAGGTTGGCAAATGAGAATTGAGCTTGCCAAACTTCTACTCACGAGACCCGATATCCTATTGCTCGATGAGCCTACCAACCATCTTGATATTGAATCCATCATATGGTTTGAACAGTACATCAAAGAATATCCGAAAGCGGTTATACTCATTTCTCACGATGAAGAATTTATGCAGAACAGTGTGAAGCGGATCGTAGAAATATCATTAGGTGGAATCTTTGATTACAAAGGAACGTATCGCAATTATTTGGTGCATAAAGAACAAATGCTTGAGGTCAATGCCTCCGCATTTGAGAATCAACAGAAACTAATCAAGGATAAAGAAATGCTCATTGATCGATTTAGGGCAAAAGCCACAAAAGCCAAGATGGCTCAGTCGATGATAAAGCAATTGGATAAATTGGAAAGGGTAGAATTGATCAACGAGGATACTTCTTCTATGAAAGTGAGATTTCCATATGCAGGCCGTTCTGTCAAGTCGGTTGCTAAAGTTGACAACCTAAGCAAGTCGTATGGTGACAACAAAGTTTTGATCGATGTTGATTTTGAAATCTTAAAAGATGAAAAAATCAGTTTTGTTGGTCAGAATGGAATGGGAAAATCTACCTTGCTGAAAGCTATTCTGAGTAAGATTCCTGTCGATAAAGGAAATGTGAAAATTGGAGACAATGTAGTCTTGGGTTATTATGCCCAAGATCAATCTGACACATTGGACGGATCATTGACAATATTAGAAACATTAGAGAAAAACGCACACAAAGACTACTACACCTCTGCGAGGAAAATATTAGGTTCATTTATGTTTAGCGGCGAAGACGTTGAGAAGAAAGTATCTGTATTGAGTGGGGGAGAAAGAGCCCGTGTTGCTCTTGCATGTATGGTTGCACAGCCTGCCAACTTTTTGGTTTTTGATGAGCCAACCAATCACTTGGATGTATCATCAAAAAAGATTTTGAAACAAGCCATCATGTCTTTTGAAGGAACCGTTTTGATTGTAAGTCACGATAGATCTTTTTTAGAAAGCATGAGTCCTCGTACAATCGAATTTAGAGATCATAAATTGATAGAACATCTGGGTGATATCAATTATGTATTGGAAAAGCGTAAGGTTGAAGATTTAAGAACATTTACGCTTGCTGCTGAGGAAAAATCAAGCAAGAAAAAAGAAACAAAATCTTCAACACTAAATTACGAAGAAAGAAAAAAGTTGCAACGTAAAATTAATTATGTTGAGCGTGATATCGCAAAGTTGGAAGAAAAGATAACCACTCTGCAGACCGAGATGAGCGACCCTAAGTTCTTTATGCAGGCAGATTCTGATGAAAAAATGAAACAGCTAGGAGTTCACGAAAAAGAGCTCGAAGTAAAAATGGAAGAGTGGGAAGAATTTACCACCAAAATGGAATCTTAATTTACAAAGAATTCCACTTGGTTAACTGATTTTTTAGTGCCCTAAGATCTTTAGGGTATTCACATTCTACAGTTATTTTCTTCTTTGATTCTGGATGAGAAAATGTGATACTTTGCGCATGCAGCGTCTGTCTACTCACCAATGGCCTTTCAACTGTATTTTTCTTTATATTAAATTTCTTGCGGTTTTTGATCTTAGATATTTTAAAAGCAGATCTTGTCCCATACCGATCATCGATCATCAATGCATGTCCTGCATGCTGAAGATGTATTCTTATTTGATGTTGTCTTCCCGTAGTTGGTTTACATTCAAGCAAGGAAAATCCCTTCCATCTCTCAATCAACCGAAAAGTTGTCATAGATTCTTTCCCAACTTTATGCACAAACACCTGTCCTTGCTTAGTACTAGATAAAGCAATCGGTGCATCTATAGTGAAGCTTTCCTCAATAGGGCAGCCATCTACAAAAGCATGATACGTTTTATCAACCTTCCTATTTTCAAATTGCTCATTCAGAAATTTATGGGCCTGTTGTGTCTTTGCAACAACCATGACGCCTGATGTGTCTCTGTCCAACCTATGAACGATATAGATTTCTTCTCTGTAGCCTTGCAGACTTTTTAAGATGTTTTGCTTGCTCTCGTCAAATCGATCAGGAATACTCGACCAACCTGCAGGTTTATCGATAACCAATATGCTATCATCTTCGTGAAGGATGGTCCAGCGATTCTTGCTCATATAATATCGCTGAATTTACTCTTACCACCGACAAAGTACTTCCAAATAATAGATCCTTTCAATCTACCAGATTTTCTTTCTGGGCCTTTTCTCATCGCCGCTATGAATTTTTTTTCTTGCCTCTTACGTCTGAATATTTTAAAGACTCTTACATATAATGACAAATGTGCTTTTACGATAGACCAAGTATGAATAGGCTTGCCAGTCAATAAAAATTTAACTCCCGCCACACCGTCCAAAACAAAACGTATCGGAAGCAGCCATAATAATTTGCCGTAAGGCTCATTCTTGATAATGGTAGTAAGATTATTTCTGAAATTGAGGTAGGTCTTGTTAGGACTCTGGTAAGAAAGCGAACCACCTCCAAAGTGATAAACTTTTGCAGAAGGAACGACCATACACTTCAATCCAGCACGCTTCATTCTCCAGCACAAATCAATCTCCTCTTGGTGTGCAAAAAATGAATTATCAAAGCCTCCAAGACCTACAAAAGTATCTTTTCTTAAAACCATAGCCGCACCTGATGTCCAGAAAACTTCCTGCTCGTCATCATACTGACCTTCATCTTTTTCTACTTTATCAAACACACGACCTCTGCAAAACGGATAACCCAATGAATCAATGTATCCTCCTGAAGCACCGGCATATTCAAACTCATCTTGATTTTCCAGGGAGAGAATTTTAGGCATCACCGCACCAATACTAGGATCTGATTTTAGTTTGTCCAATAAAGGATCGAGCCAATTTTCCGTAACCAATACATCCGAATTTAACAAAACAATGTATTGTTCGTCTAAGATTTTTATGCCTCGATTATATCCTTCTGCAAAACCATAATTCTTTGTCAGTTCGATTAGATTTATTTCAGGAAACCATTCAGTTAAGATTTGACTTGTATCATCTTGACTGTGATTATCAATCACATGAATCTTTGCATTGGAACCCGTAAATTCTCCTATAACAGGAAGGTATGATTGTAGAAATTCTGAATTATTATAACTCAAGATAGCCACAGCACATTCCGGTTTTTCAAATACTTGAACTTGATTGTTTAGAATCTCTAATGTTCTAATCTTGTCCAACTTTAATTGGTTGGTTAACAACTCAAGTGAATCAAATTTCTGATCTCCTCTTATAAATTCTATGAATTCTAAAGTGAGATCTTTACTGTAAATATTTGAATTGAAATCGAATATATTTACTTCAATCGTTTTTTCTAAATTATTATCTATGGTTGGTCGTCGACCAATATAAACCATACAGTCTCCTTCAACTCCATCTACCCTCATTCGTGCTGCATATATCCCTTCAACTGGAACAATCTTTTTTTCATCTTTGACAAGCAGATTGGCTGTGGGAAACCCAATCTTGGTTCCTAGTTTATCTCCATGAACAACTTCTCCTGTTAACTGGTAATTATATCCAAGCAATAGGCCAGCTTCCTGCATGGCGCCTGTATTGATGGCATTTCTAATTTTGGTCGAACTAATCGTTATCTCTTCTAGTTCTTGTTTCTCGACTTTTTCTAGTTTGAAATGGCCTTCAGCCTCATACATTTTTAGCAAGCTGAAATCTCCTTGTCTGTTTAAACCAAATTTATGATCATATCCGATTACCAAACAACTAGGATTAAAATTCGTAATGATGAATTTTTCTACATATTCCTTGGCTGACATTTGTGAAAACTCAAAAGTAAAGGGAACCACGACCACATGATCTATGCCCAATTCTTCAAAAAGAGCCAGTTTTTCATCAAGAGTGCTAAGTAGCTTAAGAGATTTGTCTTTGGGGTAGATAATGGACCGAGGATGCGGATCAAAAGTAACGATGATACTTTCTCCTTTTAGCTCTTTGGCAAGAGCTATGATTTTTTTTGCAAGCTTTTTATGACCGTGATGTACACCGTCAAAAGTGCCTAACGTAATAACTGCATTTTTAAATGCAGGCAATTGTTCAATGGACTTGTGAATCTTCATGGATTATGCTTATAAAAGCAATGCAAAAATAAGGAAACTAATTTTACTTAATATTGTTTTACCTTTGATTTATTAAGACGGAAAACATGGATAATAACCTTATTGTTGGAATATTGCAGGAAATCATCGATCCTGGTACTGGTCAAGACCTTGTCAGTATGAGGAAGATTTCAGATCTCAAAATTACCGGGAACCAGGTAAATATGGCTGTAACAACCAAAACAAAGGACACAACCGTCAGATCTGAGCTATATGGACAGATAGTAAACAACATAAAAGCCAAGTTTCCTGATGCGCAAGTAAACATTCATTTTAAAGATGCGGATGGTTCGGTAACACCTTTACCTCAAGTGAAGAATATTATTGCCGTTGCCAGTGGAAAAGGAGGAGTAGGGAAGTCTACAGTGAGTGTTAATCTGGCTATGAGTCTTAAGGATTTAGGCTATAAAGTCGGCATTTTGGACGCAGATTTATATGGTCCTTCTATCCCGACTATGCTTGGTTTACAAGGACAAAGACCCAAAGTGACCAAATTGTACGGTAGAAATGTAATTGTGCCGATTGAAAAGGATGGTCTGGAAGTCATTTCCATCGGTTTTATTGTTGAACCAGAGCAAGCAGTTGTGCTTCGTGGGCCTAGACTAGGGGGTATAATCAAACAGTTTATCAATGAATGTGTTTGGTCCCAGCTGGATTACTTGGTCATTGATTTGCCACCAGGAACAGGCGATATTCAATTGACCATGGTACAAACGATCCCAGTAACCGGAGTAGTAATGGTAACAACACCGCAAGAAGTAGCAGTTATCGACGCCGTTAAGGCCATGAATATGTTCTTACTTGAAAATGTAAATGTTCCAATACTCGGGGTTATTGAGAATATGTCTTGGTTTACACCAAAGGAGCTACCAGACAACCGATATCACTTGTTTGGGAGCGGGGGTGGAGAAAAATTGGCAAAGTTATCCAAGACACCTTTGTTAGGCCAAGTTCCGTTAATAATGTCTGCAAGAGAAGGAGGGGATGAAGGAAAACCTGCTGTTTCACAGGAAGGACACGCTTTTCAAGCCATCTTTTCTAGGTTGTCGAAGAAATTGGTTCAGCAGGTTTCGATGAGAAATGAAGTGTTTGGTCCTACAACTATTGTCAGAACAAGCTAAGAATGTCGTTTTTTAGGATATATTTGCATTAATGTCTTCAGAAGAAAAAATAGAAATCATTTCAAAAATTGATCGCGCCTTGGATGAGATCAGACCGCACTTGAAAGTGGATGGTGGTGATGTTGAGGTCGTTGATGTTACCGATGATTATATTGTCAAGGTGAAATGGTTAGGGAATTGTGTGGTTTGTTCCATGTCTACAATGACCATGAAAGCCGGTATTGAACAAGCCGTACTTCAAAAAATTCCAACCATCAAAGCTGTGGAGGCAGTTAATGGAATTGGAATAGATGCATAAAGAAAAATTAGTCTCGTTAATCAAGCAAAGGCAATCATACTTAAGTGTAGGCCTTGATACTGACCTTGATAAAATACCCACTTATTTATTAGACACAGAGGATCCAATATTTGAATTCAATAAGGCCATTATTGATGCTACCCGAGATCTATGTGTTGCTTATAAACCCAATACGGCATTCTATGAATGCTATGGAGCAAAAGGATGGGCTTCTTTACAAAAGACCATCGATTATATCGGCAAGGATCATTTTATTATCGCTGATGCAAAGCGTGGTGACATAGGAAACACATCTGCTCGATACGCCAAAGCGTTTTTTGAAGATATGGGAGCCGATGGTGTCACTGTTGCTCCTTACATGGGAGAAGATTCAGTAGGTCCATTTTTTGGGTACGATGGCAAGTGGGTAATTCTTCTTGCACTTACGTCAAATAAAGGATCAAAAGATTTTCAGAATGATGTGATTGCTAGTACAGGAAGTGGGAAAAAAGTATACGAAAAAGTAATTGAGACCTCAAGCAAATGGGGGAGTGAATCTTCCTTGATGTACGTGGTAGGCGCAACCCATCCAGAACAACTAGGAGAGATCAGAAAAATGATCCCCAATCACTTTTTGTTGATACCAGGTGTAGGTGCGCAAGGTGGTGATCTCACAGAAGTATCCAATCAAAGTCTAAATCCAGAATGTGGTATTTTGGTCAACTCTTCACGGGGCATTATTTATGCATCAAATGGGAAGGACTTTGCAGAAGCGGCAGCATCAAAAGCAAAAGAAATGCAATCAACCATGCAAGCTATTTTGGAAAGCCACAACATCATATAATGAAACAATTAATCATCTCTATTTTGGTTCTGTCAGTCATGTTACTAAGTGCCTGTAAGGTGCAAGATATCAATTCGCCAAATTTTACATTTGATACAGAAGCAGCAGCCATTGAAGAAGTAATGCGTAAGCAGGAAGTTGCTTGGTCTCAAGGAGATATTGAAACCTTCATGCAAGGTTATTGGAACTCAGAAAAATTAAGTTTTGGTGGTGCCAGAGGCTTTACGTATGGATACGACAATGTCCTTGGAAACTATAAAAAAGGATATCCGACCAAAGAAATCATGGGGAAATTGACCTTTGATATAATCGACATTATGCCGGTGTCTTCAGACGCTGCTTACGTACTTGGTAGATATAGTTTGGAAGTACTTGATGATAGTAATCCTACAGGATACTTTACTTTGGTGTTTAGAAAAATCAACGGTGACTGGAAGATTGTAACCGATCATACCAGCGGGTAATCAAAATAGAATTTATTAGTTTTAATTATCTGCTGATTCGACGTACTCTTGTGATTCAATGGCTTTGATTCCTGGAAGTTTTTTGCCTTCCAAAAATTCCAACATAGCACCTCCACCTGTTGAAACAAAACTAACTTCGTCCTCTAGGCCAGCCTGTGTAATTGCTGCGACACTATCACCACCTCCTATCATCGAAAAAGCACCTAGAGCAGTTGCATCTGCCGTAGCTCTTGCAATAGATTGTGTTCCTTTGGCAAAGTTTTCAAATTCAAAAACCCCCACTGGGCCATTCCATAGGATGGTCTTTGAATCTTTGATCACCTTACTGAATTTTTCAATCGATTTTTCACCAATATCCAATCCCATCCAATTGGCAGGAATTTCCTCACTTTTAACCGTTTTTCTTTCTGCTTCGTTGGAAAATGAATCAGCGATGACATTGTCTACGGGTAGGATGATGTCAACACCCTGATCTTCAGCTTTCTTTAAAAGTTTTAAGGCTAAATCTTGGTAATCATCTTCACATAAAGAATCACCGATTTCACCACCTTGAGCTTTTGTGAAAGTGTAGCTCATTCCGCCACCTATAATGATGACATTTACAAAGTCAATCAATCTTTCGATCAGTTGGATTTTATCTGAAACCTTTGCTCCTCCTAGTATGGCTGTAGCTGGTCTCTTAGGACTATTCAATACCTTCTTAGCATTTTGGATTTCCGACTCCATCAAAAGACCCAATGAGCGATTAGCTGGTTTGAAATATTTTGCCACAGTGGCTGTTGAAGCGTGCGCTCTATGTGCGGTACCAAATGCATCGTTGATATAAATATCAGCAAGCTTGGCAAGTTTGGCAGCCATTTCGTCATCGCCTTTAGATTCTCCTTTGTGGAACCTGGTATTTTCCAATAAAAGAATCTCTCCAGCTTGCAGCGAATGAGCTTTGTCAAATGCTTCTTCTCCAATACAATCATTGGCAAATTTTACCTCAGCACCTGTTGCACCTTTTAGGTGTTCAACAAGATGACCCAAGCTGAATTTTTTTACGTTTATACTTCCATCGTCATTCAATTTTTTTTGAGGTCTCCCTAAGTGAGACATCAAGATAACCGCTGCACCCTTATCCAACAAAGTCTTAATAGTTGGTAACGCTTTCCTGATTCTTGTATCGTCCGTTATTTTGAATTCGCTATCCAGAGGTACATTAAAATCTACTCTTACCAATACCTTTTTTCCACCAACGTCAGTGATCATCTAAATTGAATTTTTTATGAAAGAAAAAAGGCTATTTGCTTTAAGCGCAAATAGCCTTCTAAAAAATATTATACTCTTCTTACAAGATCAGCCAATCTTGCTGAAAATCCTGCTTCATTATCGTACCAACAAACAATTTTAATCAATTTGCCATTTTTTAAAGTTAGGCCTGAATCAAAAATGCTTGAATGCGGATTTCTTACGATATCTGAAGACACCAATGGAGCCTCTGAATACTCAAGAATTCCTTTCAATTGCTTGCCAGCATATTTCTTAAAAGTCTTGTTGATTTTTTCAACAGTGACATCTTTTTCTGTTTCAACAGTCAACTCAACCAATGAACCAGTAATTACTGGAACTCTGATTGCCATTGCAAAAATCTTTCCTGCAACATTTGGCAACACTTTTCCGACTGCGTTTGCAGCACCAGTTGATGTTGGGATGATATTGTATGCAGCAGCTCTTGCTCTTCTTTTGTCAGAGTGGGGTGCATCCTGAAGTTTCTGGTCAGAAGTATAAGCATGGGTAGTTGTCATCGTACCTGTAACCAATCCCCAGTTTTCATCAACGATTTTCAACATTGGTGCAAGACAGTTGGTCGTACAAGATGCATTGCTTACCAATTTATCTTTTTTAGTTAGAATATCATCGTTAACTCCTAGCACAACAGTCTTTACGCCTTCTCCTTTTGCTGGTGCAGAAAGAACAACTTTCTTTGCTCCGGCTTTTAAGTGCAAACTCATTGCATCTTTGGTTCTAAAAAAACCTGTACACTCAACTACAACATCAATTTTTAACTTTTTCCAAGGAAGTTTTGCTGGATCTCTTTGAGATAAAGCAACAATAGATTTTCTACCTACTTTGATAGAATCATCATCTGATGAAACTTTCGCATCCAATATCCCATGTGCACTATCGTGCTTCAATAGGTGAGCAAGTGTTGCATTGTCTGTTAAATCGTTAACAGCAACCACTTCAATGTTTCTGTCGTTCATTAAATTTCTGAAAGTCAATCTTCCGATTCTTCCAAATCCATTAATAGCTACTCTTTTTTTTGCCATGATTATTATTAGTTAGTGTATTATTTACAATTATTACTCAAATGTAGTCTAAATCTAGCTTTTATGCCGTTTTATTAGTCATTTTTGGTCATTTATGACTCAAATTCAGAATGATCAAGTCTAGACATGTACATGAATATCAATCCGCCAATAAGCATACCTAATTTGATAACAAGCGCAACTATTGCTGAGAAATTATCCAACCAAGCCAATAATGTCAGCTTGATGCCCATTAATCCGAGTAGGATAGATAGAAAACCCATCACAAAAAGTATGTAACCGCCGACACTGTACACTGACTTCATATTACTATTTATATACATATACAATCAATTCCTTGTAAGAATGTTGTGCCAATTGTAACTTGCATGTGTGGAAGAAAAAACACCAACTCTCAAGATCGTCGAGTGTCCTCGGGATGCCATGCAAGGAATTCATGAATTTATTCCTACTGAGCACAAAATTAAGTATATAAATCAACTTCTAAGAGTAGGATACGATACAATTGATTTTGGTTCTTTTGTTTCTCCCAAGGCCATCCCTCAAATGGCGGATACAAAGCAAGTTCTTGAAGGATTAGAATTGGATGAGTCAAGCTCAAAATTATCTTGTATTGTTGCCAATATGAGAGGAGCAAATGAAGCGATTAAATATGAAGAAATCGATTTGTTGGGTTTCCCCTTTTCTATCAGTGAAACTTTTCAGAAAAGAAATACAAATACCAGTATTGCCGAGTCTTTTGATACGGTCAAAGCGATCCAAGAACTATGCGTAAAATCCAACAAAAAATTACTAATTTATATTTCTATGGGCTTTGGCAACCCTTATGGGGATCCTTGGAATGTTGAAATATGCCAAGAATGGGTTGATAAAATGGCAGAAGAAGGAATTAAGATCATTGCTTTATCAGATACAATCGGAGTAGCCAATCCTCAGAATATAAAATACTTATATAAAAACCTCATTCCACCTTATCCCGATGTGGAGTTTGGTGCACATTTTCATACGAGACCAGATGAGTGGAGAGAAAAAGTAGAGGCGGCACATCTTGCAGGTTGTTATCGATACGATGGAGCCATTAAAGGATATGGAGGCTGCCCAATGGCCAAAGACGATTTGACAGGTAATATGGCGACTGAAAACTTGTATTATTATTTTGAAGAAATGAATGTAGAAACTGGACTTTCGTCAAATGCTTTTGTCAAGGCTATGGGTATGGCATCTGATATTTTTCCAATATAGATGACACAGAATAAAACAAACAGAGCGATTAAATAAGTGGACTGGAAAAACGAAGAAGGGTATAAAGTGTTGTTCAATGCATATTACAATGTATTGTGCAATTATGCTTATAAGATTCTTCAGAATGATATGGACGCGGAAGATGTTGTTATTGAAGTTTTTGTCCATTTTTGGACCAATAAGGACAAGATTAAGGTTGAAGAAGGAAAACTCAAATCTTACTTGTTCAGTTCTGTGAAAAACAAGGCATTTGAATTGATAAGATCTGGTAAAATTAGAGAGAAGCACAACCAGTATTATTCGGACATAATGGCAGCAAATGCGGACGATTCAAGTCTCGATGAAGACTTATTTTTAATTAGAGAAGCACTAAAGCGTTCTTTGCGACACTTGTCTCCTAAAACAAAGGAAGTTTATTTGTTACGTACGCAAAATGGTCTAACTTTCGCAGAAATTGCTGCAGCATTGAATATTAACAGAAGAACAGCAGAGAATCATATGGCAAATGCCATTAAAAAATTAAGAGAATTGGTTAAGGAAAACATGAAAATTTATAACAGCTAAGATGGATATTCAAGAAGTAATTTTAAAAGTTTTGAATAAGAAGGATGCAGCAGCTGAATACGAGCAATTAAAAGTGTGGAAGGCTGAAACTGAAGACAATCTTAAAATATACCAAGAAATAAACAACATTGTGGAACAAGGAAATCATTTAAAGGATTATAAAGAATACGATGTAGAATCAGGTTATGCCAGATTCAAAAATCAAATCTCAGATTCAACCAATGGCTGGATAAAATATGCTGTTGCTGGATTCATTTTATGTATTGGTGCATTTTACCTGATAAACAATAGTTCAAAAACAACTACCGAAGAGATTACACCACAAATTTATCAAGCAGAAAATACAATCAAACCCTTTGATCTAAAAGATGGATCAACAATTACCATGAATACCGGAGCAGTTGTTACAGAAATGACTGACTTTACTAAAATTAGACAAGTTGCCTTAAGTGGAGAGGCATTTTTTGATATTCAACCAGATAAAAGCAGACCTTTCAGAGTCAAATTAGACGATGACCTTTTTGTAGAAGTTTTAGGAACTTCATTCAATATTATCAATACAGAAAATGAGTTTAACATTACGGTTGAATCTGGGCACGTCGAGTTAAAAACCTTAGGAAGAACCATCTCACTTTACAAAGGTGACGCTGTTAAATTACACGAAGATACATTGGTTAAATACAAGCAAAAAACAAGCAATCATTTAAGCTGGATGAAAAAAGAATTGACATTTAAAAATGCACCAATCACTGCCGTCTTGGATGATGTATCTGCCCATTTTGAAACAAGTTTTGATGTGAGTAGTAAAGTCGCAAATAGTGACTGTAACTTGTCAAGTACTTTTAATACAGAAAGTCTCCAGCAAATTATGGTAGAGCTTTCTAAAATGGTAGAACTATCATTTACAAAAGAAAAAGATGGTTCATATATCATCGAGGATATAAGATGTAAATGAGATTCCTTAGAGTAATATGTTTCATTTTACTCTACCTTTTAAGCACTAATTCTAATAAGCTAAGCGCCCAAGGTAAACTGAGTGAACAATGGATTCCCAATCCATCAGACACCACTTATGAAAACATCATTGAACACCTTGAAGTTGACTACCAATTATCTTTCAATTATAGCCCCAACATTTTAAAGTCCGACCACGTTTTCCCCGTGAGAGGATCGTCGAGTATTAAGGAATTATTCGATCTGATTTTCATTGAGCAATCTATCGACTATGATATTCTTGATGATACTAGGATACTCTTGTACCGCAGAAAATCAAATAAAATTTCCATCTCAGGAGTTATCCGTGATTTTGAATCTAAAGAATCAATACCTGCAGCTTCTATTTTTATAAAAGAAACCAATCAATTCATCGTGGCCACCGATGATGGTTATTTTTATTTAGAAGCAAATGATGTAGATAGTCTTTCATTAACTTTTAACTCTATCAGTTATAATGAAACATCCCAAGTAAAAAGGAAGTCAGAGGATAAGTTGGTGGTTGAGCTTAAAGCAAATGTCAATGCACCTATAATTGTAATCACGCCAAAAATAGTAGCAAATGATTACATAAAAGGAACACCTGGCCCAGGAATAAGTCCCCTGGGTTTGGATGAAATCACAGAGCAAATTAAGAATAATCCAATGGTCCAGAATGGGAATGAAGGTCAGACAGGATTTGTCGTAAAAGGAAGTACAACCGATCAGAATTTAATACTGATGGATGGCATGCCAGTATACAACGCGAGCCATATTGGAGGCCTTTCTTCTATATTTATTGGCTCAGCAGTAAAAGATGTAAAGGTACATACATCGGGCATTTCGGCTCAATACGGTGGAAAACTTGCTTCAGTTATGGATATTCAAATCAAGGAGGGAAATACGGAGGAAATACATGGTCGTTTTACAACCGGCTTAACCGGTGCTGAAGCACATATAGAAAGCCCAATAATTAAAAACAAAACGGCTTTATCCTTGTCTGGAAGATATAGTTGGTTGGATCTGTTATCAGACAGTTTTTTTGAACAGTATGAAGATAGTTCAATCAATTACTACGACGTATATGCCAAACTTCATCATAAAATTAGTGCGACCAATCGGCTGAGCTTGAGTTTCTATAAAGGCAACGATCAATTGTATTTGCTTTCGGAAGAAAGACTAGGAGCAAATTTAATTACTGATTCAGCAGAGCACGATTTTAATTGGGGCAATGAGATATTAAGTTTGCAATGGAACTGGCTTATCAATAAAGCAGTTTCAGTAAACTCCAAAATAGGCTATAGTAAATATAAATTAAGAGGAGTTGGTGAGTACTTTATTTCTGATATTGATGAGCAGGAATTATTTACAGATATCAGTGCAAGTTCTGAAATACAAGATCTTGTAGCTAGTACTAAGTTTGATATATACAACACCTCCATTGGAAAAGTAAATTTTGGGGCAAATGTCATTTTACATTCGTTTAAACCAGAGCTGTTGGAAATTCAATTTGTTGATGGAGTCATTACGAGTGAAAATGGAACATTGGCAGAAGAAAGCAAAGCATTAGAAGTAAATGGATTTGTTGAAAATGAAATTGAATTTGGAGACCGCGCTACATTCAGAGGAGGTTTGCACATATCTAATTTTTCAGACCAAGATACTAGCTTCTTTATAATTGAACCGAGAGCAAAAATGAGTTGGAAAATCAATAAGCAAATCATTGATTTGAATCTCTCATTAAATCATCAATATATTCATTTACTAACCAACCCTGGAACGGGTTTGCCCTCAGATCTTTGGGTGCCATCTAGTAAGGATATTTCGCCAGCAAGATCACAAGAATTATCTTTGGATTATCGATTGAATTTCAATGAAAATTGGAGTTTCCAAGGCCATGCCTATGTAAAAATGATGACCTCCATCAAGAGTTATAAGGGAACATCAGATGTAATTTTTAGATTGTTAGGAGAAAATATTGAGTTGGGGCAATTTGTAACTAGTGAACCAGATTGGAGGGATAGAGTTGAAGAGGGTAGAGGATTTTCTACAGGCATTGGAGGGTTGATAAAATATGAATCTGAAAAGTGGAATTTTTTCAGCTCGTATAGTTATAATTATACAAGTAATCTCTTCAACCAACAAGAGGGATTTTTCTTTGCAAGACATCATAGACCTCACGATATTTTGGTCCAAGCTAGTTTTATGTTTAACGAAAATTGGAGCGCTTGTACAAAATTTGTTTACGGAAGCGGCATCAGATATACTTTCCCTGCTGAGTTCATTCCAGGGCCACCTGTTGAATTTAGACCATTAGGAAGGAATTTAGAAACATTAGACGCTTTTCATCACCTTGATGTGAATATTAAGTACAAGAAGAAGTACAGCTATGGTACTATAGATGTTAATGTCGGCGTCTATAATTTGTACAATAGAGAAAATATTTTCTTCACTTATTTAAAACTTGATAACAATTTAGCACCTGAAGAAGAAAAAATTGGACTTCTAAGGCTTTTGCCCAATGCATCTTTGTCTTTTTCTTTCTAATTTTAACAAAAAACCAAAATAAATTCGATCTTTTTGACGTATCTTTAGGAAGTAAGTAATTAATGCGGACAACAAACAAAATATTATACCTTTCTACAATACTTTCATTAGTACTAGCATCGTGTGTCCAAGAACCAGGAGAGTTCAAACCTTCCTTAAATATAATTTCTCTGCTCAATCCAGATGAGGCCTTTGAAGTAATTGTTAGTCATACTGCACCAGCCTTAGGGAATCATGATAATTTAGAAGTTAAAGATGCAGAGGTTTATATAATCAATAACCAGACAAGAGAAGAGATTCTCCTCTCTCATACAAAAAATGGATCTTACATTTCAAATGGAGTCAAGCCTATTCCTGGACATGATTATGAGATTCAAGTAGAAGCTCCTGGATTTGAAAAAGCATTTGCTGCTACGTATGTTCCTGATTTAGACAATATTGAAGTGTTTGTTCCTGAAAATCAAAGTGGAAAAGAAAAGATTCAGTTTACTTTTTCTGCAAAATTACAATCAAGTAACTCAAGTTATTTCGCTTATGAAATAATTTACTCAGGTCAAGAAATAATCGAAGAAGAGCAAGATGTACCTTTGGATGATCTGAGCGTACCTGTAAATGAAAAACCAGGTTTGATCATCAGGTCATTAAATCCAATTCTTGGGGCTGTTTCAGATGGTTCTACTACAACGATAAGTGGTCAGAATACAACAAATCCTGAAGGTGAATTGGCCAGTATAGAAAATGTATCATTGAGGATAGTGGCTGTTTCTCCTCAATATTATGACTACTTAATGCACGAACAAGACCCTAACGGAATTCACTATTCATCCGTATATGTCAATGAAAATGACGTTTTTACAAATTTTGTAGGTGCATATGGCGTATTTGGAGGGCTAAACGAAAGAACTATTAAATTGGTTGAATAATTACATTCATCGAAGTCAATATTTAATTCATCTTATTTTCATTTTATTTATTTCTACTTCATAACTATTAGGATGTTATGTTTGTTGACTAATTAAAGAGTCATATATATTGAGAAATAATAATAGAAGAGGTTCTAGTACCGATGAGCCCAAAAAGAAGATCACCAAAGATGGTCTTAAAAGGGCCAAGCAAATTTTAAAATACATATTACCCTACAAGTGGTATTTCATACTTGGTCTCATTCTTATTGTAGTGGGAAGTTCTTTCTTTATGCTCATTCCCGGTATTTGCGGAGAGATGGTTAACGTGGCTACTGATAAAGCAGAGTATCCATTTTCATTAAATCAACTTGGTTTTTTTGTAATGATTTTGGTACTTGCCCAAGCCTTCACCTCATTTATAAGAACCATAGCATTGGCTATCGTTAGTGAAAAAGGAATGGCGGATATGCGGAAAGATTTGTATGGCAAATTGATGACTCAGCCAATGTATTACTACGAAAGCAATAGAGTAGGTGAGATCAGTTCTAGAATAACGGCGGATGTAGAAAAGTTACAATCTACTTTCGCGATTACCTTACCACAATTTCTTCGTCAGCTAGTCACCTTAATCGTAGGAGTTGCCATCTTAGCCTATTTGACTCCACAGTTATCATTAATAATGCTGATGACCTTTCCAATTGTCGTCGTAGCAGCGATGTTGTTTGGGAGATATATCCGGAAATTATCACGAAAGAGACAAGAAGCATTGGCTGAAACCAATACCGTTGTCGAGGAGACACTACATAATTTTACAATCGTAAAATCATTCACCAATGAATGGCTAGAATCTAAACGTTATGCCAATAATGTAAAAGATATTGTAAGTATTTCTTTAAATTTTGCAAAGGTACGGGGCTTGTTTTTTGCCTTTATAATCAGTTTGCTTTTCGGTACCATCCTATTTATTTTATGGAAAGGATCATTGATGGTCCAAGCTGGAACAATGGAAGCAGGTTACCTTTTATCCTTTGTGATTTATACGGCTGTGATAGGAGGAGCGATTGCAGGATTGGGTAATCAATATACCCAAATAGCAAGTGCACTAGGAGCAACAGATCGGGTTCTAGATATTATGGAAAAGGAAGGAGAAATAGTGATTAGAGATATACACAATGAATCATTTCATCGGATTGAAGGAAAGATAGAAATGAAGAATCTTCATTTTAATTATCCATCAAGAAAAGATGTTGATGTTCTCAATGGAATAAATATTACAGTCCCAGTAGGAGGTAAGGTTGCATTGGTAGGACAGAGCGGCAGTGGGAAATCAACCATTGCCCAATTGTTGATGAATTTTTATAATATCGACAAAGGGCAGATTCTAATAGACGATAAACCAATGGCCGATTATAATCTTACTGAGCTTAGAAGACAGATAGGGATTGTTCCTCAAGAAGTGCTTCTATTTGGGGGAACCATCAAAGAAAATATTTCTTACGGAGATCCCAATGCTTCGGAAGAAGAGATCATAGAAGCTGCCAAAAAATCGAATAGTTGGGAATTCATTGATTCCTTCCCCGATGGTTTGGAGACTATAATAGGAGAGAGAGGGATCAAATTGTCTGGAGGACAGAGACAAAGAATTGCCATAGCAAGAGCTATATTGAAAGATCCTAAAGTTTTAATTCTTGATGAAGCAACTTCATCCTTGGACGCGGAGTCAGAAAAGATAGTGCAAGATGCATTGGATATATTAATGGAAGGAAGAACCTCAATTATCATCGCCCACAGATTGGCCACCATAAAAGCTGTGGATTGCATCTATGTTTTAGATGATGGAGGAGTCATTGAATCGGGAACCCACAATGAGTTGATTGAAAACAATGATGGTATTTATCAAAACCTCGCCAAATTACAGTTTGCATTTCCTAATTAACCCTTCATATTAAGCATTTTCTTAATAAGTTATTACCTTCGTACAAACAAGCTATGGTTATGAAGCAATTTTTTATACTACTGATTTGTATTTTGGCTCTTACAAGCACACAAGCTCAAGTAGGAATTGGTTGGGTTCTTTCTAATGATCTATATAATCATTATACAAATCCTAACGATGGAATTTCAGATCCGACGCATGGCAATGTATTATTAAATATTGGAGCGGGTCCCAAGATATGGCTAGGGGGTAAAAAAGTCTCTGTTTCCATAGAAGGGCAAGCAAATATTGGCTTAACTGGATTTTCTTTAGGAGAAAATAAAGGCTTAGGTTCGTTGGCTATTCCAATTTTGGTCAATCTTAATTTTTTGGGTACATCAACATTGGACAGAGAAGGAAAGACTGGGTTTTCAATTGGAGCAGGAAATCAATTTGTGAAGACTGAATTATATGGATTGCGAGATGAATTTGTAACTCAAGGAGTTACGAGGGATTATTTTCAATTGTTTGTTGTTCAGGCTGGTTATGGTTTTGGGGTTTCAGGGGTGATCTTTCAAGGTTTCGTCCGTTACGGTTGGGACCCAAATTCTGAAGCGCAATCTTGGAATATTGGTTTACAATATGATTTTAATTATTTGATGATGCGTAAGATAGATGATCCTAATTCTGCACTCTAAGTTCTATACTATTGACTAACCTTTCTTCATATTTAAGCTTTGGCAATCGTGTAGATTGTCAAAAAGTAATTCACATCACGGAAGTAGAAAATCTTAAGTCGTATTTTGATTCCTGGAATGGGAAGCCTTATTTAGTTTTGGGTGGAGGAAGCAATGTGCTATTTATTCATGATACAACTGAGCTTGAAATATTGCTTCTAGAAACGAAAGGAATTGAAGTTTTGGTAGAGGGAGAGCAGACAGATTTGATTGAAGTAGCAGCTGGTGAGAATTGGCACAATTTTGTTCTTTGGTCCATTGAGAATGGCTATGGAGGGATAGAAAATCTATCCTTAATACCAGGTACTGTAGGAGCAGCTCCAATACAAAACATTGGTGCTTATGGCGTTGAGCTCAAGGATGTTTTACATTCAGTAAACGTCTTTGATGTCGAGAAGAAACATAGCTTTACTTTGCACAATTCGGAATGCGGATTTGGGTACCGTGATAGCATATTCAAAAGGTCACATAAGGGGAAATTTATTATCACGGGTATTTGCCTTGAGCTAACAAAACAGAACCACAGGACCAAAACACATTATGGAGCAATTGCGCAAGAATTAGAATCCCTTGACATTGTACAACCTTCTCCGAAAAATATATCAGACGTTGTTATAAAAATCAGAAGTAGTAAACTGCCAGATCCTAAAGTTTTGGGTAATGGGGGAAGCTTTTTTAAAAACCCCGTAGTTCCTAAAACCACACTCGAAGAACTCCAACAAGAATTTGAAACGGTCCCAAATTATCCAGCAGAAGATGGCAAAGTCAAGCTACCTGCAGGTTGGTTGATAGAGAAGGCAGGCTGGAAAGGAAAGCGTGTAGGTAATGTGGGATGTCATAAAGACCAAGCATTGGTGATTGTGAATTATGGAGGAGCAACAGGCGCTGAGATTTGGGATCACGCCATGAATGTGCAAAAATCAGTATTAGATAAATACGGTATTAATTTGACACCGGAAGTCAATTTAATCAACCAATAAATACCTTATAAAACAACAAAGAGCCCAACCAATACATTTGGTGGGCTCTTTGTTGTTTTATATTCTAGTTGCTAGAAACTACTTTTCTTAATTAATAAAAGCTCTTACTTCAACTCTTCTATTTTTCTTCATCTCTGACTCGGTTGCGTTTGAAGAAGCAGGCTGCGTTTCTCCTTTTGATTCAATGGTCAACTTGGATGGATTAATACCAGCTTTGATCAATGCAACTTGGACTCGCTTTGCTCTCTTTTCAGATAGATTCAGGTTGTATTCGTCTGAGTTCCTATTATCCGTGTGTCCTGTGATAACAAAGTTTGCTTCTGGAAATTGCCTAGCAAAAGCAATAATCTCTTCAATTCTAAATCTAGATTCGTTTTTGATAATTGATTGATTGGTGTCAAAATAAATATCATTTATAACAAAATTATTGATGATGTCAGATCTTGATATACCTCCTCTTGGACAGCCTTTGTTTGCTACAGGTCCTGCTTCATTTGGACAAGCATCCAAGTTGTCGGCCAATCCATCTCCATCACTATCGGGGCACCCATTGACTTCCCCTGGAGTGTTGGGGCATGCATCATTCACATCTATAAAACCATCCTTATCAGTATCAGGGCAACCAGAAATTTCTCCAAAGGTATCAGGACATTCATCCTCTGTATCTACAAAGCCATCATTGTCTCTATCTGAAAGAGGACAGCCATTGTTGGCAGGTAGTCCAGGATCAGCTGGACATTCATCTTCGTTGTCTGGTATAGAATCGCCATCTGTATCAGGACATCCTTTGTACTGAATTGACCCGGCCACATTTGGGCAAAGATCTTCTTTGTCCATGATACCATCTTCATCGGTGTCAGGACAACCACCAAATGCAGTAAGCCCTGCTACATTGGGACAGTCATCTGCTTTGTCTTGTATTCCATCTGAATCACTATCAGGACATCCTACAAAAAGTTCAATGCCTGGTACATCTGGACAGCCATCCTCCGAATCTATGATTCCATCGCCATCTCTATCGTCTCTTGCTCCGATTCTAAACCCAATGTTCATGCCTATAAATTGATAGCTATCATTTTTATCTGGATTGGCCGAATCAGAAATGCCTTCTAAGTAGTCGGTAAGTGGAATTCGTGAGCTCATCTCAGCGCTTACATATACCGTAGGAGATAAGTCAAATCTAAGACCCCCTCCAATGGGTATTTGGAAATTGGTGGTTGTTGTATTTTCAATATCTGCAGTGATATCCTGCGAAGTCATTCCTCCGAAATTCACTTCAGGATCAGTAAATGACATTCCTACTCCTCCAAAAATATAAGGAGAAATAAGTCTTTTAAATGTTGTGGATGAAGGGCCAGAAAGATTATTTTCTGCCATTCCTTGCCATCTTCTTTTCCCCAATAAATCATATTCCAAAACCAAGGATAGTTCTTGGATCGGAGAAGTAAATGAAAAGTCTCTGAGGTCGTGACCTGGAAGCTCGGTGAGATTGCTGTCTTCACCACTTATCTCAGATCCCCAAAAGTTCAACCTTGCTCCGAGATTGTCTTTGAAGTTTAACTTCATATTGAGGCCATAGGCGAATGCTGAGTTTTCTGTAATCATTGCACCGTGTCTTCCCCAACTATGGACATCACTACCATGTTCTCCATAACCAAGAAATAGTCCTAAGTCTACTTTGTTTTGAGCGCTCATAATCAACGGTAAGCACATCAGGATGGAGAAACAAATTATTATCCTTTTGTTCATAATATGTATTTGTTCTATTATTTTTTTCGACCACTACGATCGATGAAATTACTGCTAGCTTGTTGCGTTCCCATCATCAATACATCTTGGATGTTTACATGAGAGGGTTGCGAAGAAATAAAGTAAACTGTTTTAGCAACATCCTTACTTGTCAATGGATTGAAGTCATCATAAATGGAAGCCTTTTTTTTATCACCATCAAATCTCACTAAAGCAAACTCTGTTTCTTCAACGTGGCCTGGCGATACTTGACTTACTCTTAATCCGTGTTTGTAAAAATCCAATCTCATGGATTTTGTTATAGCATCAACAGCATGTTTGCTTGCACAATAAACATTGCCATTTGGATAAACTTCATGACCAGCTGTAGAGCAAATATTAATGATATGACCGGCGTTATTTTTGATCATCATTTTACTCACTACTTTGGTAACGTACAAAAGACCCAAAACATTTGTGTTGATCATGGTTTCCCAATCGTCTATATTTCCTTTGTCAATGCTGGCATATCCTTTTGCTAAACCAGCGTTATTGAGCAGTATGCTGATGTTTTTCCATTTTTCAGGAAGTCCTTCAATTTTCTTCTTGACGTCTTTTCTATTTCTTACATCAAAACAAAGTACCAATACCTTTATTCCATACTTGTTTTCAAGCTTCTTTTTTAGGTCATCAAGTCGCTCTTTCCTTCTTGCAGTAATGATCAACTGATATCCGTTCTTGGCATACAGTTTTGCACTGGCCTTTCCAATACCAGATGTTGCTCCTGTGATTAAAACGATCTTTTTCATTATTGGCTTCCCCATGATTTATTGAATATTGTTAATAATATCAAAAAATTCTTGCTTGAATGTAGCGAACTCTTCTGTCGCAGGTCCGTTGAACCCAGTATGAACTTTTTCCACTTCATTGTTTTTGTTTAAGAAAAACAAAGTAGGATAGGAGATGACCTTGTCTACGAATGGAAGAATCTCAGTGGCTTCTGATTTATTGAAGTAACCTGCATAAAGCATGGTCCATGGGATATCCATTGTTTTTTGATACCTCTTTATGGCTTCTCTAGACTTACTTTCATCCCGATACCTTTCAAATCCCAAACTGATGATTTCAAATCCTGCATCAGTAATGGCTTTGTAATTATCTTTTAGGAAATTAGATTCGTCTCGACAATTTGGACACCAAGTTCCTGTTATCTGAATGAGCTTTGGTTTTCCTTTGAATTGCTCATCCTCAAGCGATACCATATTACCATCCGCATTTTTAAATTCAAATGATATTGGTTTTTCAGTGGTTGCTTTTGATAATTCGTATGGACTGGCTAGGTTGGATTTAGTAGTTGATCTGGTTGCAACCCAATTACTGAGGTAATGTTTTCCACTTAAGAATTGTCCTGTCAATTCATCTGTCCCAGTTTCTTTGCCCTCAAATAAAAATGCATGCGATCCATCAAATACGCTCAAGTAGAATTTTTTATCAGCAACTGTTCCCTCCAAAAATCGATAATCACCAGTTTCAGTTTGGAAAGTACCAACAAGATGAGCTCCTTCTTGTTTGAAAATACCGCGAGCAGGGTATGCACCATCACCTTTATCATGATCAAATGTTACATCCCATTCTCCAGTTAGATCAACAGCCGGTTCTTTGGGTGAGACTTTAAATCTTTGATTTTGGCCTTGATAAGCAATAAAAGGTATGCTGTAATTTTCTTTATAATTCACGTTCCAGGCACCTTCGATGAATGTTTCTTCGTAAATGGCCTTGATATATGTATCGTATGCTGGGAAATTAAACACCAAGGTATCTTTGGCAGTTGATCGATCTAGCGCATAGGTGATATCACTAACCATAATCTTCTCCTCACCGTTAATGATTTCAACAACAAAACTATCTTGAGTAATATAATTCACATTAAAGATAAAAGGCAATTCTCTGTATCGTTTCTCAACACTATATTCCTTCACTTCTTCTTCTGCAGCATTTGCAACGAGTGCATTCGGTCCTTGTTCCAGAGGAAGCTTTAATACGCCTCTCCACGATCCAGGAGGAAGTGCTTTGAATTTTTCATCAATTTGTATACACGAAAATATTCCTAATGTTAAGGACATTAGGAGAAAGAGATTGATTGATTTTTTCATGGGCTTTAGCTTGATTTTTCACCTTTAAAATGATCTTCTTTATATTTAAAGAGAACATTAAAGGTGGTGAGACTTCCGTAAATTCTAGTGATATATTGTTGAAGGTTGACCTTGTCTTCGTCACTTAGTTTTTTGCTAGCATTGATTCTTTGTTCCATAACCCTTATCCTATCTCGAACCATTACAATTTTGTGGAAGAAGGTTTCAATTGGAATTTCCTTCGACTTCATGGATGAATCTTCTGGTTGCAGAATCATCATACCATTAATCCATTTGTCACCCATCTCAATTACTTGAGATACATCTGACCAGTTTTCAAGTATTTTGATCAAGGATTCTTCAGCAGCTGTAAATGTGATGTTGTCACTGTATTCTACAGCGTCTACAATTTCCCAACTTGAATATTCTTTTCCTACAGGTTTAATACCGTATTGAATGAAACAAACGGAGTAAGCAGCAACATCAATTTCGATAACGACTCCATCGCCGTAGGCTGGGTGCTTAACACGTGAACCAATTCCTAAAATGGTCTTTTCTGAATTCATATTTTGACAAATTTTTTGAAGATATATCCTTCACTATGTTTTAATCTCATGACATAGGCACCTTGGGCCAACGCTGAGATTGAAATTTCGTCTAGAGGTGTTGTGATTTCTCCTCCAAAGATAAAGTTTCCGTTCAAAGTAAAAACTTCATAATGAGATATATTTCCAAAAAATTCAGAGTCTATGCGGATGAAATCCGCACTTGGATTAGGGTAAATATTAACTAAATTGCTCAAATTGGGTGCTTGCTTGGTGCTCAATAATTCATTGACTGCAAAATCCCAAACGCCTCGGCCGTATGTGCCAAACCTTGCCGTTTCGATTTCTTCGATGAATTGAACGCTCCAATATCTTTGATTTGGTCCGACCAATTGGGTGAGATCATACCATTTATCTGTTGCTCGTAAATAGACATATGCTCCTGCTTCGGTCGCTGCAAAAATAAGATTTTCTCTTTCGTTGGTGGCAAGTTCAAAGACAGTGGTAGGTGGTAAACCCGTTGACATGCCAGTGAATGTTATACCGCCATCTGTGGACTTCGAGACCGCTTCATTTGAATAACCAGATCCTGCAATGTAGATCGTGTTGGTGTCTACCTTGGAAACCAAGATATCTGTCGCGTAGCGATAACCAGGATTATTTCCAGGTACATTCGCCTGTGCCATTGTGAAATTCAATCCTGCATTGTTTGAATAAAAGAACCTTCCATTGGTTGTGGCTACATACCAGTTGTCTGTATTGTTAGGATCTGTAGCTAGTGCGCTGATTTCACCTCCTGAAACAGAGAAGTCAAAGGAATACTGAAATGGCTCAATGGCTCCATTGTCAGATTTTTTGAGACTGATGATATGAGAGCCCGAAGTGTTTGGGAACAAATTTCCACCGGCAACCAAAGCAGTATTTTCAGAAGTAGGGTGTTGTATAATTGGAGATAACCAAACCTTTTCTTGAGGTGTGCCTATTTGCACTTCATTGTTTGGAATATTTTCACCAGTTTCTGGAAATGGACTAAACACGTTGTTGTATTGTCTAATTAGACCGTTGGGATAACTTATCCATAGTGTAAAATCTTCCTCAATTAGGATATGTCCATAATCTCCATGATAGACTTGTTCAAAATCTACTGGTGGTGCATCAGAACCTATACGTCCTTTCTGCCATCCTTGGTCTTGAGATCCAGTAAAAATCCACTTTGGATCAACATCTAGAGATACTGCATCATAAACTTGTGAAGTGTGTAGTCCTGACAAGCTTATGTTGGTAACACCGTGGGCTATGTTCTCAGTATAATAAATGCCACCATGTGTACAAATAAGAGTAAATGGAGTTCCATTGCTTTTTTCAAACTCCCTTACCTGCATAATGTCAATGTGGAGCTTTGTTGCTGGATCTTGGTAATATTCTGTCCACGGGTTAACCTTTGTCCATGTGATGGCTTGATCTACACTGAAGTAACATTCTTCACGCCCTTGTATGTAGGTTCCATTTCTTGTAACACATGCAGCATCCCACCATGTTTTTTCTTTCAAATTGGCATGAGGTTGCCAACTGTTTCCAATTTCATTGATAGAACCTCCAGTAGATTGTGATCGATATGTTTTTTTATTTTTTCCAACAATGGTTAACACGATGTACTGATTGAGCGTCTGAGCAGTAAGTATTGCTTTATCTTCCGTAAAGTGACTTTCGCTTGCATTGCCATAAGTAGCGGTTGGTATCAGTTCCTGCTGTGTTCTGGACCAAAAATACGTCTTGATTTTTGATTCATTTTGAAGGAGCTCCACCAAGTATAGATTGGTTTGATCTTGGTTTAGTGCAATGGCTATATTTTTAAAGTCAATAGTAGGGAACTCTTTGACCATAGTAAACGCCTTGCCTGAAATCCCAGATTCAGAACTCGAATGCATTAGTTGAACAGTGCCTAATTCAGCATGCTTGGCTAGGATAAATACTTCATTTTGGGCTGTGATCAACATCTGTTCTGTCTCACTGGATTGGTTGAAGCCTGAGGCCATTGACCATAGATTTCCATCTTCCGTAAAATGAGGGACGTTGTTGATGGCTGCAAGTATTCTTGTATTTCCATTAGGGAAGTCTACCACTTCTAAAAGATCGTAATCAAATCTTCTGGTATCATCTACTACTTGCCATTCAGAACCATCTATTTTTCCTCTCCATAAGGTATTCCCAGAACTGATTGCATATATGCGATCTTGATTTTTGGAGTAAGCGACTCTTTTTATATCTCCGGCAAGGTTTGATGGACCCATTTCTTGCCAAGTCCCAGACAATTTACCACCAGCTACAGAAACCATTCCTGATGACCTCTTGGATCCTTCAAATTTTTTAAGCCTGTTCAAGGTATTTTGGTGCTCAAGATCTTTCCAGTTTACACCTTCTTCTGATCTGTGGAGTAGTTTGAGCCATTCCTTATTGATTTGCTTGCTTTTCTTTCTATTGTCTAGTTTGACAATCGGTTTTATATCAGATTTGGAGTTTGATTGTTGAGTAGATTTTGGGTCAGGATTTTGCATTCCACAGCCTGATAGCATTAGACAGGCTAATACTACAAGGGCAAAGGTTGTATTTATTGCAGTGTTATGCATTTATTATTGCAGATCATCTTACATTTTCTAGATGATCATCCCAATTTTTAGGATTCGGTTTGCTTATTTTATTGACTGATTTTCCAACTATCATTGCGACAGTAGCATCACCAGTCACATTTATGACGGTTCTACACATATCAAGGGGTCGATCCACAGCGAAAATTAACGCCAACCCAATGGCCAAAGTCTCTTGGGGGACGTTAAGTGCTTCTAATACAACAACCAACATGACCATGCCAGCCCCCGGAACCGCTGCGGATCCGATGGATGCTAAGGTTGCTGTTAAGATTATCGTTAATTGATCAGAAAAGTCTAACTGAAAGTTTAACGCTTGGCAGATGAAAATCGCTGCCACGGCTTGGTATAAACTTGTTCCATCCATGTTGATGGTTGCTCCTACTGGTAACACAAAACTCGAAACCTCCTTTTCAACTCCTAAGTGTTCCTCCACGCGCTCCATCGTAACGGGTAAGGTTGCTGCACTTGAACTTGTAGAAAATGCCAATAATTGAGCCGGTGATATGCCCTTTAAAAACCAAATAGGAGATCTCTTGACATAAAATTTAATGATCAACAAATAGACTCCGATCATGATCAATAATCCCAACACCACTGATAAAGCATACCATCCAAGTGCAATGAATAAATCGGGATTGGTGGTTTCTGCGACCAGCGAGGCCAATAGTGCAAAAACGGCATAAGGAGCCATCAACATGATCAAGTCCACCATCTTTAATACAATATCATTCAGTCCATCAAAAAAAGCTTTGACTGGGGCAGCTTTTTCCACTTCAATGAGAAGAAGGGAAATACCAAAGAGAATGACAAAAAAGATGACTTGCAACATATTTCCATTGCTAGAAGCAGCTCCGAAAATATTGTCAGGAACCATATCAGTTATAAAAGTTAATGGGCCTTTTTCTTTTTGATTCTGAGCAGCAGAAACTTTCATGCTGGCTGCATCAGAATAAGAAGATGATAATTCCTGTAGGGTAGCGTCAGTAATTTTATCTCCTGGATCGATTAGATTGACGATCATAAGTCCAATTGATACAGCAACAAAGGTCGTACAGATATAGATAAGAATGGTTCTTCCTCCAATCTGAGAAAATTTGGAAATGTCTTTTAAGTCGGAAATACCTTTGATCAAACTCGCAATAATCAACGGAATTGCAATCAATTTTAGCAACTTGATGAATATTGTACCAATCGGTTTTATCCAGTCGGCAACAAAGTCCGCCATTCCAAATACGTTACCCAATATATAGCCTGCCAAAACACCAAGGGCCATTCCGATTAATATCTTCCAATGCAATGCTAATTTCATAAATTTCTCAGGTTTACAAGTCAGTATTCTTATATGGTGAAAATACCGATTTTATTAGTATTTGATGCCCGTAGAGAAAATAATTAAGAAAAAGCTTTAGCCCTTTACAGCCCGAGTCATTTCATGTTTTCGACCAGGTCCATCTAGTTTGTCTAGATTGTAACCAATCGTCTTCAATGTTCGTTTAAATTTGCCTTGAGCGCAATACGTCAACAGAGCTCCTTTTTGCTTAAGAATCTCATATAACTTACGTTGTATTGGCTCTTCCCACAGATCTGGCTGAGAGGATGGTGCAAAGGCATCGTAGTAGATCAAATCGTACTTTTCTTCAATATTTGAAGAATGAAGGTCTCCATGCATTTTAATAAAACGAAATTGGGAATCAATCTGATGCATTTCGTCCCAACTTGAGGTATGTAATTTCATTAAAGCTTCTTGGCTTGAACCAGGAACCAATGTATGGAAATTGAGAGATTTGTATAAAGATGGATCGAGTGGATGAAGTTCAATACTGTGATATTCTACTTCTAAATTTAGTTTTTTTGCGGCAATTTGACTTAAAAAAGCATTGAGGCCAGTACCAAATCCCATTTCAAAGATCTTCAATTTTTGAACGCCTTGGCGATGTTTGTAGTACATCCCTGCAGAAATAAATATATGCATGGATTCTTCAATCGCACCATGAATTGAATGATAAGTCGCTTGATAATGTTTGCTTGAAATAGAATTGGAACCGTCAGAAGTTTCAATAATGGCCAATGTATCAGCCATTCACCGGTTCAATTTTACTTTGAACGCTATCAATATTGATTGATAGATGAGATTCATTGTAGATACACTTACCTTCTTTTATGATTAAAACCTGAGGAGATTGGTGTTCTACATTGTATGTGTCTGCTATAAAGTTTGATACTTCTCTATAGGACAATAAATCAAGATAGAAAAACTTAAAGTCTTTTGGACCAGCACTCGTCATATCCTTCATCCTATGTTTGGCGATAGCGCTCAAACTACAGGTAGTGCTGTGTTTAAAGATGACGCAATTTGTAGAAAATGAAAGATTCTCTGTTATTTCGCGTATTTGCTCGACGGATGTAAGGGGGGACCAGTCCAAAAGAAATTACTTAAGTATGCTTATTGATGGTGCTTTTAAATCAGTTGGACATCCAATTGATTTCTTTGCACATGAAGCCAAAGTTGTAACTATCAATAAGACAGCTCCTAGCTTTGCAAGATTTTTAATTAGTGTGTGTTTCATTTCTATTTTACCCTTTAACGTTTATTGAATACAAATTTAGTATATAAAATCAGTCCAAACTCTTTAACAAGTTAAAAATTGTAGATTTTTGTAGCTAGTAATATTGCTAACTGCAAAATGTACGCTAATTCTAACCCATTTATAAAGCCAAAAGTTTCATGAAAATTCATTTCATTTCAATCGGAGGTGCAATTATGCACAACTTGGCCTTGGCCTTGCTTGAAAATGGACACATTATCACTGGTTCAGACGATGCAATTTATGAGCCGTCACGCTCGAGATTGGAAGATAGCGGACTATTGCCCAAAGAGTTTGGTTGGTTTCCTGAAAAAATAACAGACGATTTGGATCTGATTATACTCGGCAAGCACGCCAAAATAAACAATCCCGAATTGCTAAAGGCACAAGGACTAAATGTCAAGATTCATTCATTCCCAAGTTTTATTGCCGAATTTGCTGAAAACAAAAAGAAAATTGTTGTGGCCGGTAGCCACGGGAAGACAACTACGACTTCTATGATTATGCATTGCCTCAATGAAATGGGTTTGGAGCATGATTACCTGGTGGGTGCTCAGCTTAATGGGTACAAGAATATGGTGAAATTGAGTGATGCTGAAATCATGGTCATTGAAGGTGATGAATATCTTTCAAGTCCCATTGATGACTCGCCTAAGTTTTTGCATTATAAACCAGATATCTGCATTATTACTGGGATTGAGTGGGATCATATCAATGTATTTAGAACCTTTGATTCTTATGTCCAACAATTTGCTTTGTTGATTGAATCGATTGAAGATGGTAAACCTATTTATGCTTACGCAAATGATACTGAACTGATAAAACTAATTGATAAATATGATAAGAAACAGATAGAACCTTATGAACCTTTTGATCTTGTCAATGGCCAAATTGAATTTGATGGATCAAGTTATCCCATCCATGTTTTTGGAAAACACAATATGGCAAATATGAATGCTGCATATCGAGTATGTAGAGAATTGAATATAGCTGATGCAGATTTTTTTAGTGCGATGCAAAGTTTTAAAGGAGCGGCTAAGAGGCAAGAGTTACTGATAGATAGTGGAGAAAGAAAGATCTATTGGGATTTTGCACATGCTCCTTCAAAAGTAAGAGCAACAGTTGAGGCCTTTACCAATGCCTTCCAAAATGAAAAAATCAACGTAATACTTGAGTTGCATACCTACAGTAGTCTTACCAAGGATTTTCTGCCAATGTACAAGGATAGTCTCACAGGATTGGACAACGCTGCCATCTTTTTCAATCCACAGAATCTCAAAATAAAAAATATGGCTGCTCTGGAGCCCAATTTCATTAGAGAGAGTTTTGCTGAAGATAGGCTAGTGATCATTGAAAATCCTTCAAAACTCGAAGAATATATGCTTAGAATAGCCAAAGACTTTAAAGGAATTGTCCTGATTATGTCCTCAGGTCAATTGGGTGGCATTAATTTGTACGAAATCTTCAATAAATAGCTGTATTCATGGTATTTTTCTTGATTTTGAGCCTAGACTTAATATCTTTGCCGAGCATTAAAAAAATCACATTATGTCAAGGATCATTACACTTAGAGATTCATTAAGAGAAGCCATGCAGGAAGAGATGAGAAGAGATGAAAATGTCTTCTTAATGGGAGAGGAAGTTGCCGAATACAACGGTGCTTATAAAGTAAGTAAAGGAATGCTTGATGAATTTGGCGAAAAGCGAGTGATTGATACGCCTATTGCTGAGCTTGGTTTTGCAGGTATTGGTGTAGGAGCAGCAATGAATGGTTTGAAACCTATCGTTGAATTCATGACTTGGAACTTTGCGGTTTTGGCCTTTGATCAGATTGTAAACAATGCAGCAAAGACTTTGACACAAAGTGGAGGTCAATTTGGTTGCCCAATCGTATTCAGAGGACCATCAGGTTCTGCAGGTCAATTGGCACAACAACACTCTCAGACTTTTGAATCATGGATGGCCAACTGTCCGGGATTGAAAGTAATATCTATCGTTGATCCAAAGGATGCAAAAGGATTGTTGAAATCTGCCATTAGAGACGAAGACCCAGTTTGTTTTATGGAGTCAGAAAGTTTGTATGGATTAAAAGGAGAAGTACCAGAAGAAGAATATTTAACACCAATCGGAAAAGCAGCCATCAGAAGAGAAGGAACTGATGTAACCATCGTTTCATTCAATAAGATGATGGAAGTTTGTAAAGTAGCTGTGGACGAATTGGCCAAAGAAGGAATCTCGGCGGAATTGATCGACTTAAGAACAATCAGACCATTGGATTACGATACATTGATTACCTCATTGAAGAAGACCAATAGAATGGTTGTTGTTGATGAATCTTGGCCATTTGCAGGTGTTTCTGCGGAGATTGCCTATGCCATGCAGAAGCATGCTTTTGATCACTTGGATGCACCGATTACGAGATTAAATGCAGCAGATACTTCGTTGTCATATTCATCTGTCTACGTTGAGGAATATTTGCCAAATCCAACCAAGGTGATCAAAGCTGTGAAGGAAGTGATGTACATGAAGGCTTAAGCCAAATCTTGTAATTCGCCTGGTTTCATTTTGCCAAGATGAACCGAATCAATTTGAACTCTTACCAATCTTAAGACAGGGTAGTTGACCTTTGCAAACATGCGGCGGACTTGTCTATTTTTGCCCTCACTAATTTCGATTTCACACCAAGAAGTAGGTATGTTTTTGCGCTCTCTTATTGGTGGTATACGCTCTGGTAACTCAGGATCGGTTTCTATGATTTTTATCGATTGTGCCTTGACGAAATGTTCTTTTCCTTTGGCTCTAATTGTGATTCCATCCTGTAAATCTTGAATGGCTTTGTCTTGAATTTTGCCTTCAAGTTGAACCCAATATATCTTCTTTTTTTTGTTGGAAGGATTTAAAATCCAGGCATTCAGAGCAGGATCATTGCTTAATAACAATAGGCCTTCTGAGTCTTTATCCAATCTACCGATGGGGTAAACATCTTTGTCGACATCCAGTAAGTCCTTAAGACTGGCTTGTCCAGGATGATCAGGAGTAAACTGGGATAAAATCCCAAACGGTTTATAAAACTTGTAGTACTTGAATTGTTTTTTAAACGGGAAATTCATTTATACATTAAACCTAAAGTGCATTACGTCTCCATCACCAACAATGTATTCTTTTCCTTCAGAAGAAAGCTTTCCATTGTCTCTTGCTTTGCTTTCAGATCCAAAGGTTACAAAGTCATCATATTTGATTACTTCAGCACGGATAAATCCTTTCTCAAAATCAGTGTGAATAACTCCTGCTGCCTGTGGAGCTTTGTAACCATCAAGAATGGTCCAAGCTCTTACTTCTTTTTCTCCAGCAGTGAAGTAAGTGATTAAGTTTAGCAATTTGTAGCAGGCTTGAATTACACGATTCACCCCTGGTTTTTCCAATCCCATCTCTTGAACAAATTCCATTTTCTCTTCAATGGTATCTAGTTCAGCAATGTCAGATTCGATCGCTGCGCTGATGAGAATCACTTCGGCGTTTTCGTCTTTAACTGCAGCTTTGAAATTTTCTGTGTATTCGTTTCCTGACACGACACTTCCTTCATCTACATTACATACATAAAGAATAGGTTTGTGAGTCAATAGGTACATGTCCTTGACAAACTTTCCTTTATCGTCTTCCCAGTTTAGGGTTCTTGCAGGTTTTTCTTCTTCCAGATGTGCAAGTAATTCTTTGCACCATTCTAGTCTGGCTTTTTCGGCTTTGTCTCCACTTTTTGCCATTTTAGCGAGCTTGTCAATTCTCTTTTCAACCGTCTCCATATCCTTCAGAATCAACTCCATATCGATGATTTCCTTGTCTCGTACTGGATCAACACTATTTTCAACGTGCACAATGTTGTCATTGGAAAAACATCTTACCACATGCGCTATCGCATCTACCTCTCGAATGTTGGCCAAGAACTGATTTCCTAGACCTTCACCTTTACTTGCTCCTTTGATCAATCCTGCGATATCCACGATTTCGATGGTTGTGGGTAAGGTTTTTTGAGGATTAACGAGCTCCGTGAGCTTGTCTAATCGTTCATCTGGAACCGTAATGATCCCGACATTCGGGTCTTTGGTTGCAAATGGATAGTTCGCTGCTAGTGCCTTTGCAGACGTCAAAGCATTGAAAAGAGTTGATTTTCCTACGTTCGGTAATCCGACGATTCCACATTGAAGTGCCATATTAGTGCTTGTTTAATGCGCCGCAAAGATAGTCTTCTGGAGCGAATTGGAAATTAATTACTGTACATTTACGAAATGAATTATTTGGCTCATAGTTATTTGTCGTGTGGAGACGAAGATTTGATGTTGGGAAATCTGATAACCGACATGATTACAAAAAGAGATGAGGAAGCGTATGAAGAGTCAATCCAGAAGGGGATAGAGCTGCATCGTAAGATTGATACTTTCACTGATTCTCATCCTATTGTAAGTGAATCCCTTCAGCTTATTTATCCTACTCAAGGCAAATATGCCCCAGTTGTTTTGGATATACTCTGGGATTACTTTTTATCGCGGAATTGGTCACATTTTAGTGCCGAAGCAATGGAGGCATTTAGTCAAAACATTTATTTTTTGCTTGAGAAAAATTCAGACCGGCTACAAGCTAAAATTGTTACACGATTTGAAAAAATGATCCAAGCAGATTGGCTACAGTCATGTTTGACCAGAGAGCGATTGCGTAAGACGTTTGCACATTTGCATAAGCGTACTAAATTCAATTCAAATTTTGATAAAGTAGATGATATCTTAGATGAACATGAAGAGGAACTAAGTCTTGCCTTCATGAAATTGTTTCCCGAAATGATCAGCTACGTTGATGCAAATTGCCGAAAATAACAGCGAAGGAAACTCGTGATTACAAAACAATTATTGTAGAAAAGTTTGTTTAAACTAGCTGCTTTTATCCTTCAAAATTAAAGCTTATGGATACCATTCTAGAAAGGACATTGTCCAATATGCTTGATTCTAATAATTCGTCTTTGAAGATGTGAACATTCCCGATCCCTTGGGAGAATTTTATCTCTGGAGAGAAGATGAAGTAAGGGAAAAAGAACTGAACACCTGCGCCTACTTCAACACTAAAATCATGCGGCGAGACTTGAACCAAAAACCGAGCTTTATCTCTTTGGGCTCTAGAATTGGAAGCAACATCGATGTCATATTTTACGCCTGCGAGCAAGAACATTCTTTTGTCTTTGTAGGGTTCTGACTTAAATCGCAAAAGGAAGGGTAGTTCTACAAAGACAGATTCAATGGACTTGAACGTAATATCAGAACTGTTGGCCAATGTATATTCAAATCTTCTTTCTGTAAATGAAAAACCTGGGATGAATCTAAAATCAAAATTGTCTCCAATTTTCAGGTTTGTGATGATATGTAAATTGAATCCCGGGCGATAAACACCATTGACTACGCTGATGCTGTCATTGGCGATGAAATTGCTTGATCTACTTGGTTGATAGCTAGAGGTATTCAAGCCCAAACTAATACCGAAGTAATAATTCTTTTTTTGAAAATCGAGGTAATTGTAATTATCCTTTGCTCTTACTTGGGAGAAGGCTTGCGTTGCGATGAAACACACGGCAAGCACAGGTATTATTTTTCTCCATTGTATATTGTACATATTCCTAAAGTTAGAGGGGTATATTTTACATTTTTAAACCCCGACTTTCTAATGATATCTGCCATGTCTTCATAATCAGGGAAAGCCTGAACAGATTCATATAGATATTTGTATGCTTTTGGGTCCTTTGAGGTCAATCTACCGATCGTAGGTAGAATGTACTTAAAGTACACATTAAACAGCTGTTTAAACGGAAATATTGTTGGTTTTGAGAACTCTAATATCATTAATTTTCCATCATTGTCCAAAACACGATATATTTCATCCAAGCCCTTCTGCAGATTGGCAAAATTACGCACTCCGAAAGAGGCTGTTGCTGCCTGAAAATGATTGGATTCAAAGCGCAAATTCTCTGAATCGCCTACCTCCAATGATACTTTATCTTCTAGCTTGTATTTTTCTATTTTTTTGACACCCAATTCAACCATCCCAGGTGAAATATCCAAACCAGTTATATGGTCAACATCTAGTCTTTTGTTCATCATGACTGGCATATCTGCTGTTCCAGTCGCGATATCCAATACTTTTGTGAATTTTTTTGAACCTAGAGAGTCGATCGCCTTCTTTCGCCATCGCTGGTCAATCCCTAAGGTTAAGGTTCTGTTTAGGATGTCATAATAGGGAGCAATTTTGTCAAACATGGACGTGACTTGGGTCTTTTTATCCTGTTCTTCAGAGCTATAAGGGACGACTTTATTGTGCTTCAATTTGTTGATTTTTAATCGAAAATGACTTCTTACCACAAATTAACAGAAATATCGCCTCAGCTGTTTAAAAATAGCCCCATTTTAATTAGAAAAAGTGCTAAAAATCGATTCAATTTTTTTAAATTTGAGCTTCATTTTAGATAAATTATTAAATATATAAATGGCAGATAATCAAAGAATTATACCGATCAATATTGAGAATGAGATGAAGTCAGCATACATCGATTATTCGATGTCTGTAATTGTGTCTCGGGCCTTGCCAGATGTAAGGGATGGATTGAAGCCAGTTCACCGTAGAGTTCTCTATGGAATGAACGATTTGGGGTTAAAATTTAATAAAGCACATAAGAAGTCAGCTAGAATTGTTGGAGAGGTTCTGGGAAAGTATCACCCGCATGGTGATACCTCCGTTTATGACTCGATGGTAAGGATGGCCCAGTACTGGTCCTTGAGATATCCATTGGTCGACGGACAAGGAAACTTTGGTTCGATGGATGGTGATAGTCCAGCGGCAATGAGATACACTGAAGCAAGGCTTCAAAAGATCTCGGATTTGATTCTTGCTGATATTGGAAAGGAAACAGTTGACTTTAGATTGAATTTTGATGATTCTCTTGAAGAGCCAACAGTACTTCCTACTAAATTGCCAAATCTTTTGATCAATGGTGCCTCTGGTATCGCTGTAGGTATGGCTACCAACATGCTGCCGCATAATTTGACGGAAGTCATAAACGGCACGGTTGCTATGGTAGACAATCCAGATATAGAACTGGAAGAATTGATGACCCACATCAAAGCTCCAGATTTCCCAACAGGTGGAATTATCTATGGAACAGAAGGTGTAAAAGAAGCATTTGCTACAGGTCGTGGTAAAGTTGTATTGAGAGGTAGAGCCAATATTGAAACAAAGAATAATGGAAAGGAAACCATCATTATTACAGAAATTCCTTATCAAGTAAATAAGGCGAATCTTGTAATGAAGATTGCAGATCTTGTCAATACAGAAAGAATCGTTGGTATCAGTGACATCAGAGATGAGTCAGATAGAAACGGTCTTAGAATTGTTGTTGAGGTCAAGAAAGATGCAATGGCCAACGTCATTCTCAGTAAGCTGTATAAGTATACACCACTTCAGACCTCTTATGGTGTAAATAATATTGCCTTGGTCAATGGTAGACCAAAACAGTTAACACTTAAGGAGATTATTGAAGAATTTATCAAGTTTAGACTTGAGGTAATTACAAGAAGAACTCAATACGACTTAAGAAAGGCAGAAGAAAGAGCACACATCCTCGAAGGGTTAATAATTGCCATTGATAATCTTGACGAGGTGATCAGAATCATCAGAAGCTCCAAGACAGTTGAAGATGCGAAAAATGGCTTGATGAGTTCGCTTGGACTCTCTGAAATCCAAGCAAAAGCAGTACTCGAAATGAGATTGCAGAAGTTGGTAAGCCTGGAAATGCTGAAGTTGAGGGAGGAATATGAAGAATTACAAAAAACCATCGCAGACTTAAAAGATATTCTTTCTAGTGAATCTAGGAAAAGATCGATCATCAAAGAAGAACTTGGAGAAATCAAAGAAAACTTTGGAGATGAAAGAAGAACTGAAATCACCTATGCTGATGGTGATATCAGTGTAGAAGATATGATCCCTAATGATGAAGTAGTTATCAGCATCTCGAATCTCGGTTATATCAAAAGAACCAAGACGGAAGAGTACAAACAACAAAGCAGAGGAGGGAGAGGATCGCGAGGAAGTAAGACCAGAGACCAAGATTATATCGAACATTTATTTATAGCGCATAATCACAACTATCTGTTGCTGTTCACCGAACAAGGAAGATGTTTCTGGATACGTGCTTATGAAATTCCGGAAGCGACCAAAACGGCGACAGGAAGAGTGATGCAAAACTTGATTGCTATCCCTAAAGAGGATAAGGTGAAGGCTTACATCATGATTAAAGACCTTACAGATCAAGAGTTCTTAAACAACAACCATCTTGTATTCTGCACCAGAAAAGGAATTATTAAGAAGACCTTGGTGGAAGCATTTTCAAGACCTAGAGTGAATGGTATCAATGCGATTACCATTCATGAAGGAGATTCTCTGCTTGAAGTATTATTGACCGACGGTACTGGAGAAATCATGGTGGCAAACAAAGGTGGAAAAGCAATCAGGTTCCCAGAATCGAAAGTAAGATCAATGGGTCGATCAGCTGCTGGAGTGAAAGCGATGAATATTGATAAAGAAGCTGGAGACGAAATTGTTGGAATGCTGGTAGCAAAATCCACAGATGAAGAATCATCCATCTTTACAGTATCTGAAAATGGAATGGGTAAGAGAACTCTTATTGATGAATATAGATTGACCAATAGAGGAGGAAAAGGAGTAACCAATCTTTTGGTTACTGATAAAACGGGTTCGGTATTTGCGGTGAAGAAAGTGACTGAATTGGATCATATCATGATAACAACCAAAGGGGGAATCATGATAAGAATGAAAGTTTCAGACATTAGAAACATGGGAAGAGCTACGCAAGGTGTGAAACTTATCAATGTAGGGAAAAACGATAGCATTGCTGATGTAGCCATCATTAAAAGAGATGAAAACTCTCCTGATGATGAATTGGATGAAGCAATGAATGATATCGACGCTGCATTTGAAGAAGGAACAACAAATGAAGAGCCAACAACAGGAGATGAAACTACTCCAGGAGAAGATTCAGACGCACCTTCTGAAAATGAATCATCAGATTCTGATCAAAATGCTGATGAATAATTGATAGAAATGAACGGAATTGGGGCCTTTAGTGGCAATTTAACAATAGAAAACATTAATTTAACACGCTATAACACTTAAAAACAAGTCTAATCTTGTTAGAAAGGTATACTTAAAACAAATAATAAAAAAAAATGAAGAAATCTGTATTTATTCTAATAGTAGCATTTCTCTCTACGGCAACTATGTTTGGCCAAGCAGAGAAAGATCTAAAAAGTGCTTCAAAGTCATTGAGTAAATATTTCCTTGATCCATCTGGTAACGCTGATCTTTTGCCAGAAGCGGTTGACATGATGAACAAGGCTTTTGAATCTGACGAAATCAAGAAAATGGCTAGTTCATGGATTACAAGAGGAAAAATCTACAATGAAGTAGCTAATAGCGAATTCAAACAAAAAACCATTGATCCGGAATACAAGATAATTTCTGTTGATGCAGCAAACTTGGCATATGAAGCTTTTGCTGAAGCAGGGAAATTAGCGGAAAAGAAAGCGGAGAAGAAATCGGTTTCAACCGGCTTGGTTGAAGCAGAAAATCACTTGAACAACTTTGCGATTTTCGCTTACCAAGATCAAGATTATGCAGCTGCTTTTGATAATTTCTCAACAACACTTAAGGCCTATGATATGATCAAAGGTATGGGTGGGACTAGTAGACTCGACGAATCAGAAACAGGATATGCAGATCAATTGTTTTTTGCTGCGCTTAGTGGATACTATGGCGATAGAAGACAAGAGTCAAAGCCGATGTTTGAAAAATTGTTTGAAATGAAATCAAATGAGGCTGTAGTTTATGAGGCTTTGTACACACTTAATAAAGAAGAAGGTGCCACAGATGCAGTTAAATATCTTGAAGAAGGAAGAAAACTTTTCCCTGATGATACTTCGATTTTGTTTGCTGAAATTAATCACTACTTGACGGAAGGAAAACTTGAGCAATTAATCGATAAGTTGAAAACAGCCATTTCAAAAGAGCCAGACAATGTTTCTGTATACACGACTTTAGGTAGTGTTTACGAACAATTGCAAGCACAATCAACGGAAGCGGGAGATGAAGCAAAGGCAACTGAATATTTTGATAGTGCAAAAGATTACTACAATCAAGCGATGGAAAAGGATGAAGCAAATTTTGAGGCAACATATTCAATGGGTGCATTGTACTACAACAAAGCAGCTTCATATGTGGATAGGCTGAATGAATTTGCAGCGGATCTTACTCCTGCTGGAATGAAGAATTACGATGCAACAAAACTTGAAATGGATGCATTGTTTGAAAAAGCACTTCCTTTCTTTACCAAGGCAGAAGGCATCAATGGGAAAGATGGAAATACATTGATTGCATTGAAAGAAATTTACGCTAGACTTAATAATCTTGAAAAATCAAATGAATACAAAGAAAAATTTGATGCATTGAGTGGCGGCGAATAAGATGATAAAATTCACTTAATCAATAATGAGTCTTCTATAAAGAAGATTGATTTAGCATTAAGCTATAAAATAGCCTTGTAGATATTCTACAAGGCTATTTTTTTTTCCGACATTTAAAAGACATAAAAATATCAGATGAAATATTTAAGCTCATTGATCTGCCTTTTGCTTTCTTCATTTTCTATTTCAAGTCAAATAGATATGCCAGAAATATTGGGTGAAAAAGAAAGAGCTGCGATCGTAGATGAAATCTTAGAACAACGGCTAGATGAACTATTGCCTGTCTTGATGAAAAGAGAAGGGATAGATATGTGGATTGTTATTTCGAGAGAATATAACGAAGATCCAGTTTTGAAGACCATGCTGCCAAGTACCTGGCTTTCAGCAAGAAGAAGAACCATTTTGGTTTTTCATCAAAACAAAGAAAATGAAACTTTAGAAAAAATTGCTATTGCAAGATATGATGTTGGAAAGTTATTGAAAGGAGAGTGGGATTTAGATGTCTATTCAGATCAATGGGTGGCATTGATGGAAATTGTAAAGGACAGAAATCCAGACAACATAGGATTAAATATATCTGGAGATTTTGGATTGGCAGATGGCTTAGTACAAACGGAATACACAAGCTTCATGGAATATCTTCCAGTGGAATTTCACGATCGTGTTGTATCTGCAGAGAATCTAGCCATTGCATGGCTAGAGACGAGATGTGATAAGGAGCTTGAAATCTATCCAACGATATGCAAGATTGGTCATCAGATATTGCAAGAGGCTTTTTCTTCAGAAGTAATTGTGCCAGGAGAAACGGCAACGATAGATGTGGTATGGTGGCTTAGAGATCGTGTAAGGTCATTGGGACTTGATACATGGTTTCATCCGACAGTTTCTCTTCAGAGAAAGGATCCCGAGAACTTTGATCATTTGCGTACATTTTCCAAAAGGCCTACCAGACAAGTAATCCAAAAAGGAGATCTATTACATGTAGATTTTGGAATCACATATTTAAGATTGAACACAGATCAACAACAACATTTTTATGTTCTCAAGGATGGAGAAAATGCAGTGCCAGCATCCATCCAGCAAGCTTTTAAAAATTCCAATCGACTTCAAGATATCTTAACTTCAAATTTTAAAGATGGAGCAACTGGTAATCAGATATTATTGAATTCTCTTGAAACGGCCAAGGACGAAGGTTTGAACCCAAGTATTTATACACACCCCATTGGGACGCATGGTCATGCAGCAGGCCCAACGATAGGAATGTGGGATCAACAAGAAGGAGTGAAAGGAAGAGGTGATTACCCACTTTTTAGAAATACGGCTTATTCAATTGAATTGAATACGTCGACTCAGATACCTGAATGGAATAAGATCATAAGGATCATGCTTGAAGAAGATGGTGTATGGGGTGAAGAAGGGTTTTATTATATCGATGGAAGGCAAAAAGAAATATTTACAATACCAAGATAGAAGCACATGACAGAAGAAGCATTGATGAAATTAAAATTTCCGATTGGAAAATTTCAGCATCCAAAAGAAGTAAATGATACCATGCGGAACAGTTGGATCGGTATTTTAGAAAAATTTCCTAATCAATTAGAAGAGATAACAATCGGATTGACCGAGGAACAATTGGATTATAGATATCGACCAGAAGGGTGGACTGTAAAGCAGGTGATACATCACGTTGCTGATAGTCATATGAATGCATTTGTCAGGACTAAAATGGCGCTTACCGAGGAGAATCCAACAATCAAAGCTTATAAAGAGAGAAAATTTGCCTTGCTTCCGGATGCCAATAATTATGATGTTGAGACCAGTAGGATGATCATCAAGGGGCTGCATGCAAGATATATCAAATTGTTTAAGGCCATGAAGTCGGAAGATTTTGCGAGGACTTATTTGCATCCAGAAAGTAAATTTACTTATAGGATGGATGGCGTTTTGGCCCAATATGCTTGGCATTCCATGCATCATTATGGGCATATAAAACAGGCAATTGAATCAAAAGGAGCATATAATTCAATAGAAGGGAACTAATCGTGAGGATTATAAGTTGAACCATATGAGTATAAGTGCTTCGACTTCAAATTTATTTGTATATTTAAAACGAACAGTCGGTGTAAATTGTAAATGAAACATTGATTCACTTAAGCTCTTATTATTTTTTTTTTATTCAATGAGGATGAAAGAGTGTAATGTTGAACTTTTATTGTTCAATTATTTTCAAAAATTCTCATTACTTAATTATTTATAGATGAATATTTTTGTTGCAAAGCTGTCATACAATACTCAAGAAGATACGCTTAGACAGTCATTCGAAGCTTTTGGAGAAGTTGAGAGTGTTAAAATCATTTTTGACAAATACGAAGGCCGTTCAAAAGGATTTGGTTTCGTTGAGATGCCAAACGATGCTGAAGCATTGGTTGCCATTGATGAACTAAACGATTCTGAATTAGACGGAAGAACAATCGTTGTAAAAAAGGCTAGACCTAAAACAGACAATGATCGAAGAGACGGCGGAGGCAGAGGACGATATTAGTAGAAATTGAAATATAGATTTAGATCTGTACATAAAGGTCCATCAGCAATGGTGGACCTTTTTTTTATTTATATATTCTAGTGTTTATTTGTTTACATTTCTGAGTTTGTATCTTCGTACTTTATACTTAATTATGGAAGGAAAAATACTAGAAGACAAAGCGACACCTAGGGGTGCTTATTCCCATATCCGAAAGGCTGGTGATTTTTATTTCGTTGCTGGAACAAGTTCTAGACGTAATGACAATAGCTTTGCTGGTGTGCATCAGGTAGATGGCATGGGTACAATGACTTTAGATATCAGAGAGCAGACCAAAGCGGTGATTGAAAATATAAGAGATATCCTAAAATCCGAAGGGTTGGGATTGGAAAATGTTGTTGATGTGACAAGTTATTTGGTAAACATGAATGACTTTGGTGGTTACAATGAAGTATTTAAATCTTTCTTCCAAGATATTAAGCCCACAAGAACTACGGTAGCAGTTCATCAATTACCGCATCCCAATTTGGTAGTAGAAATAAAAGTAACAGCATACAAATCGGCATAATGAATCAAGACCTATTGTTAGAATTGGTGGAGAAGCACGAAGCTCCTCTATATGTATATGATGCAGATGTTATAGAAGGAAAGTACAATGCATTTAAGAATGCATTTGATGTAGAAAACCTTGAGATACATTATGCATGCAAGGCTTTGACCAACTTGAGTGTTCTTTCATTGATGAAATCATTGGGTTCAAAACTTGACTGCGTTTCAGTACAAGAATTACAGCTAGGCATCAAGGCAGGATTTGCTCCTGAAGACATCATGTTTACGCCCAATGGAGTTGGAGAAGAAGAATATGATCAAGCCATTTCTCTTGGTGTAAAAATCAATGTAGACAATGTTCAGATGCTTGAGTATTTAGGAAGTACTTATCCCGATTTGGAGTTATGTGTTAGGATCAATCCACACTTAATGGGAGGGGGGAATAGTAAGATTTCCGTAGGCCATATAGATTCTAAGTTTGGTGTTTCTATTCACCAATTACCATTGGTACACAGAATTGCAAACAAGTACAATATCAAAATCAATGGAATCCATGTACATACCGGTTCGGATATTCATGATGGTGATATATTCATCAGAGCGGCACATTTGATTTTGACTGCAGGAGAATCATTTAAAGATTTAGAATATATTGATTTTGGTAGTGGATTTAAAGTAGCATATAAGCCCAATGATTTTCATACTGACATCAATAAATTTGGCCAAAAATTTAGTGAAGTTTTTAATGCCTTTTGCAAAAAGATGGGGAAGAACTTTACTTTGAAATTTGAACCTGGTAAGTATTTGGTGAGTGAGTCAGGAAGTCTTTTGACGAAAGTCAACGTAGTAAAACAAACTACTTCTTGCACCTTTGCTCATGTAGATTCAGGATTCAATCATTTAATAAGACCTATGTTTTATGACTCATATCATCACATAGATAACTTGAGTAATCCGGAGGGTGATGAGAAGCTGTATAATGTGGTAGGATATATTTGTGAGTCAGATACCTTTGCCACTGATCGTATAATTACGGAGGTTAGAAAAGGAGACATCTTAAGATTTAGAAATGCAGGTGCTTACTGCTTTACAATGGCTTCAAATTATAATTCAAGGTATAGACCTGCTGAGGTTTTGGTTAAAGGAGGTGAAGGGTATTTAATAAGAGAGCGAGAAACAATAGAGGACTTGGTTAAGGGACAAAAATTGATAAAATTTTAAAATGCTAGGATGGTTAGCTAGTTGTTGGACATATAAGTGTCCGCGATGTAGGCAAACGAATATGTTTAAAGAACCTTTGGATATGAAGAAGCCTCTTGATATGCATAAAGGCTGTTCTCATTGTTCATTGAACTTTGAACCAGAACCTGGATTCTATTACGGGGCCATGTTCATTTCCTACATTATTACTGCTTTTCTTTTTCTGGCCATTGCCTTGATTTTGGTTTTCTACTTCAAATGGTCTGTAAATGCCGCCATGGCAATCGTTATTATCGTTGGATTACTGATATTTTTGAAGATTCTGCGGGTTTCGAGATCTGTTTACATCCATATGCTCATCAAATTCGATAAATCGAAGGTTTAGCTCTATAAATGAAGATTATTGGCTGATTTAACAATAATATGGAACCATTGCATCTGATAATTGTTTTAGATTAGAGGTTGTATTTGCTGACTTCTTCTGTTTAGATAGTATAATTCCAGTCCTGAATAATATAGATGAGAGAAATTGAACAAATTTACACGAGTTGCCTAGCCCAAGGAGCTTATTTTATTGAGTCAAATGGAGAAGCTGCTGTTATTGATCCATTAAGAGAAACAGAGCCATATCTCCGCAGGGCGGAAGAGTTAGGCGTAAAAATCAAGTATATTTTTGAGACGCATTTTCATGCAGATTTTGTTTCTGGTCACGTAGACTTGGCTCAGAAAACAGGTGCCACAATTGTTTATGGTCCTAAGGCTGAGACAAACTATGATATCCACAATGCAGAGGATGGAGAAGAATTTAAGATCGGAGATATTGTAATCCGTGCTTTACACACTCCTGGCCACACGCCCGAAAGTACCTGTTATCTTTTGTTGGATGGAGAAAAAAAGGAGAAGGCAGTTTTTACAGGCGATACACTTTTTATTGGTGATGTAGGAAGACCTGATTTAGCTCAAAAGTCCAACAAACTTACCGTTGAAGATCTTGCTGGATGGATGTACGATAGTTTGAGAAATAAATTAATGGTTTTACCAGATGAAACCATAGTTTATCCAGCGCATGGTCAAGGTTCTGCATGTGGTAAAAATATGAGCAGTGAAACTTGGAGTACATTGGGTGAGCAAAAAGAAAGTAATTACGCGCTCCGTGCGGATATGACCAAGGATGAATTTATTGCAGAGGTGACAGATGGATTGCAAGCACCTCCCCAATATTTCCCTAAAAATGCTAAACTAAATAAAATAGGATACGATAGTTTTGATGCTGTGATGGAAAGAGGATCCAAAGCGCTGTCTGTGAAGGAATTTAAAGTTTTGGCTGATCAAGATGACGTGCTTATTTTAGACGTTCGAGACAAAGTAGAATTTGTAAAGGGCTTTGTTCCTAATGCATGGTTTATAGGATTGGATGGAAGTTTTGCTCCTTGGGTAGGAACTTTGATTTCCGATATAATGCAAAAGATTATACTTGTCTGTCCTGTAGGAAGAGAAGAAGAAGCCGTGAAGCGATTGGCTCGCGTAGGATACGATAATTGTGTTGGTTATCTAGACGGAGGTTTTAAAAGTTGGCAGGAAGCTGATGAAAAAGTCCAAGCAATTGAGACAATTGATGCTCAGGAGTTTTTGAAGATATATGAAGATAAAACTGGTGTAGATATTCTTGATGTAAGAAAACCTGGTGAGTGGGATACAAAGCATATTTCCAGCGCGCAACATTTTGCACTTGACTTTATACATGATAATATGGCGGAATTTAATTCAGACAAGTCTTATTATATACATTGTAGAAGTGGTTATAGGTCAACCGTTGCAGCGAGTGTTTTGATGCAAAAAGGATATTTCAATTTTGTTAATGTACAAGCTGCATTTGATGATTTGGTTTCAGCCGATCTGGAAATGGCGGGTAGTTGCCCAAGTTTGGTTCAATAATTAGTTATGATAGATTTTATTAGTCAGCCTTGGCATTGGTCTGTGTCTGGTTTAGGTCTTGTAATCATGATGTTTGTTTTGATTTTTGCTGGAGAACGGTTTGGTATTTCAAGTTCATTCAGAGCAATGTGTTCTGCTGTGGTAGGAAGAAAGTCCGCAGCTTATTTTGATTATGATTGGAAGCAACAAGCATGGCTTTTTATTTTTATTGCTGGATCAATCATTGGCGGCTATATTGGAAGTACTTTACTTGCTGATCCCAATCCGGTTGCGATTTCTGCAGAAACCATAGCAGATCTAGAGGCCATAGGAGTACCGGCACCTGTTAAAGGTATGATGCCTGAATCTATTTTTAATTTTGATACCCTCTTTTCATTAAAAGGGTTTTTGTTGTTCATCATTGGTGGATTCTGTATTGGCTTTGGGACTCGTTATGCAGGAGGCTGTACCTCTGGTCATGCGATTTCAGGTTTGTCTAATTTGCAATTGCCATCATTGGTTGCTGTGATTGGATTTTTTATTGGAGGTTTATTAACCACATTTATTTTATTACCACAAATTCTTACATTGTGAGAAAGCTACTAATATTGATTGGAGGAATTATCTTCGGAATAATCATGACAAAGTCGGAAGCAATCTCTTGGTTTAGAATCCAAGAAATGTTCAGATTCCAAAGTATCCATATGTATGGGATTATTGGTGTTGCTGCAGTTGGTGGCGCATTGATGGTTTACTTGATGAAGAAGTTCAAGTTTAAAAATATTGATGGGGAAGTCATTCAATTTCCAGACAAACCTAAAACATACTATGCTAGTTTACTAGGTGGAAGTTTATTCGGATTGGGTTGGGCAATGACAGGAGCATGCCCTGGTCCATTGTATGTTTTGATTGGCAATGGTTACCTGGTCATCATTGTTGTTATACTAGCAGCCTTGTTGGGTACCTACACCTATGGTAGGCTAAAAAGCAAACTACCACATTAAGGACAACCTTCAATTTCGGCCAAAAAACTTGCTCCTACTTCTATTTCAAATCCCTCTTCCATTGAAATGAATGTTACTGCTTTGAGTGTTACATCAGCGCTGTTAACAACTTGTCCATTTGAGTGAATTTCATTAGAAGCATGGTATGTCAAGGGATCAATATCATGATTTTCTAGCGTAATGATTTCAACACAATCAATGTCAGCTATGTCACCCTCACAGAATTCTCTGAATCGGATATGGTCAATATAAATGGTTTCATCATCTTCTCCCACCATCAAGGTAAGTCTAAGATCATCGTCAGAAACAGATGGCTTAAACAAGAATATATATTCTTGTGAAAAATCTAATACTCGGAGCTTCCTTTCTAAATAGGTGGTGCCATTTGATTTGTTTCTAAGTTTAAGTGTCACATCTCTAGCATCATCTGCTCTTAGATCTACACGGATTTGATATAGTTTGTTGGCTTCCATAACAAGATCATCTTGCCATAATTGTAAGTCGAAGTCATTAACCCCTGGCGTAGTAATATCCAATACAGCTTTTGTCCAGTTATTGATGGTGCCTGTCATGGTCGCATTGTTGATTTCACTTACGGTCCAGGAGGGAATGTCATTGCTATTGATATCATTGAATTCACCCTCGATTGTTTTTTCAGTATTGTCACACATTTCTGGTAGATTGTCACTATCTCCAAAAATAACTCCTTGTCCACTTACTGAAGCATACAATCTTCCAGCAATATTTCTATCACCTGCAATTATTTTTGGATCTCCCCAAGATTCATTTTCAGAATGATCATTGACTCGTGTCCAATTGATGCCAATATCATCAGATCTGTATAAGTAATAACTAGATTCACCATCTAGGTTGCCATAAAAATACAATGCCACATAATCTGAGTTCATGCCTTTTCCAAATGAAAGAGCTTTTACTTTATCTGCGATGTAAAGATCTGAATAATTGCTCCAAGATGCTCCTGAATCGGTAGAGTGCCATAGTTCCTCATTGATGTTGATCCATAAATGTCCACCATTATTATTGTCTGGGATGCTGATCAACCGAGTCTTTTGCCAAATGTTGCTTGTTGCTGGCAAGTCAGTATTATTGACAACACACCAGTTGATTCCTCCATCAGTTGTAATGTTAAAAGAACCATCCCAATCATAATAGTAAAACACACAATCATAATTTCTATCAGCAGTTATATTTCTAAATGCCGCGAATACATTGTCGTTTATATTCGTCCCGGTAAAATCTGTTGCTGCGAGGCAGGTGATATTATATGGAGTAGTACAAGTCTGTGATAAGTCGCTTGCTCCTACTGAGTTATTAAAATTGTTTCCATCCAGCGTATACATCATGCTTTGATTGTTTAGGGCGATGATGTTGTCAGGATTATCTGATGACATGGCAACAATACTTTTGTTATTGGATGCAGCATATCCTGGTTGTAAGGTCCAGCTTAATCCTCCGTCATCAGAAGTAACAATACCTGCATCACTCGCATGCCATTCTTCTGTTAAGCAAGCCACCAAATGATCCGATTGTTTTTCACAAAAATCTAGGCTTGCATTTTTTTTCAATGGATTGAAAGGAGATGTTCCTCGATCTGCTATTGTGAATGTGGCAAAACTGTCTTGATTGCTGATGTTACTATCAAACAAAAAACCGCTATGGTCTCCGCTTCCTGCCATTAAAAATTGACCATCACTATTGGTTGGGAATGCAACGAGATCTGTTGTTACAATTTCTTCATGTCCTTTGGAGTAATCGTTGTGCCAGCTGTTTGGCCCTGCAAGAACGAAATTATCGCAAGTGTAGGTGCTGAACCAACTTGTGTAATGAATTTTTGAGGCATTACTGGGGTCAAAGGCTATCTGGGATACATGGGAAGCAAAGGCTTCATTTCTCCACTTAAAATTGTTGTCCTCAGGAGCCACAGATCCCTCAATTTCTGTCCAGGTATCTCCTGCATCGGTTGTTACTTGGAATTGATCAATGTGGTTCCAATCTGCAACTACCGTAATTGCTACATTGTCATCGTGTGGACTACAATCAACCGTTAAATAACCTTCATCATCGGCTGAATTGTATCCTGATAAAAGAGTCCAAGACAAGGTTCCAGTGATGTTTGTGGCCTTCATGATACCTTGTGTTTTACAGGCTACCAAAATGTAGTTGGCATCCTTCGACAAAGAGATATCGATGGCATCTTGCAGTTGCGTATTGTTGGCAGTACCGTATTGGGTGTATACTTGCGTTGTGGTATTTCCAACATAAACGCCATGTCCTGTATATGCAATATACACCAGATTGTTTGTTGGGTGAAATACAACAGATCTGATACTTTGGTATTGGTTGTTTTCAGGAATACTAGTATTCGGAACTTGGGTTAATTCATAGGTTGTAAGATCTAGAATGTATAGACCTTTGCTTCGAGTACCTATGTATAGTTCATTTGTGTTGTGTGGATTGATGGCCAGCGGTGTGCCTTGACGATCTTTGTCTGAGTTGTTCCCACAATCTCTTCCTCCATTGGCAGCGAACCAAAATGGTACTCCGCCCACAATATCAACGATGCTAAAGTTTGCTCCAGCGTCGGTAGAAATCAAAATCTCATTTTGGTTAGGGTCACAATTTCTCCCAACTGATAGATACACTATGTTTTCATTTGTTGGATGCAAAGCAATGCCAGCAACACTGTATAGATTTTTGTTTTCAAGAAAGATCATTTGCTCCATTCTTTGAGTAGAAGTATTCCATCGATAAGCTCCGCCGACATCTGTACGGTAGTATCTTTTTTCTCCATTCAAAGGATGGATTTGCATGCCAGTAATATATCCACCACCACCGATTGGCACATTTTTCCAAGTGTAAGGGTCGGTAGTTTGAGCATTGGTGTTGGTACTCACAGCAAAGCATAAAAATGTCAGGTAGAATAATATTTGCTCTCTCATTGTCATTGTGTTGTTGTAAGGTATAGAAAAACCCTCTTGGTTTTATTGGGGAAAACCATGAAGTATTCATTGTAGCAGCAAATTTCTTTCCGAATAGAATAGAGAGAATGTCTCTTAAGAATATCAGAATGTGTACTGCTGTCAAATATCCAGCAATTCAAAGGAATTCAAAACACATTGTTTAGTATTGGTCATGTTGGGCTTAATTTCAAAAAAAAGTAATACATTGAGATATGCCAGAATACGACATAAACGATCCCACCGATCTAGACATCATGAAGAGTACATTTGATATGTATTCAGCCGATGATTGGGAAGAATATATCAATGCTGCTGAAGCAATGAATATGAATTATAAGAATATAAAGATCTTAAAAACTGCTCAGCGTAAAGCGGGTATATCAAAGTATTTGAGCCCCAAAGTGATACAATGGGTCCTTAATTTGGTGGAGAAGATTGACAGTGACGAAGAAGAATGATTTAAAATGTTAGGCTTTCGCCAAACGACTTGATCTGAAGTAAAATCTTTGATCCTTGTAATTATTTTCTTTTTTACGCTTGCGCAAATGTATTTTCTCATATTTTACAGATTAAAATAATTGAGTTATGCACAAGTCTATGATACTTTCTTTTGTAATTTCTGTTTTGTTGGTTTCCTGTAAAGATGAACCCAGAAATTCTAGCAACTCTTTCGAACCATTTTCAATAGAATCCATAGAGGCTCACATGGCTACTTTGGCCAGTGATGAATTTCAAGGACGGATGCCTTGTTCGGAGGGAGAAGACAAAACGGTAGCTTACTTGGTTGATCAATTGGAAGCCATGGGCTTGCAGGCTGGAAATGGAAGTAGTTTTACCCAGGATGTTCCATTGTTAGAAATTGATGGTACACCTGACGAAAAAATGGTTTTGGATTATGGAGATGAAAAAGTTGAACTGGATTTTCCCAAAGACTTTGTGGTACATACCCAACGGAAAGCAGATAAAGTAAGTATCAAGGATTCAGAATTGGTTTTTTGTGGCTATGGCATTGTAGCACCTGAAAGAGGCTGGAATGATTTTAAAGATGTCGACTTAAAAGGAAAGACAGCAGTTGTGTTGGTGAATGATCCAGGTTTTGGCGGACAAGATTCTACCTTCTTTAAAGGGAATACGATGACTTATTATGGTAGGTGGACTTACAAATATGAAGAAGCGGATCGCCAAGGTGCAGATGGACTTTTGATTATACATGAAAAGACTTCAGCGGGATATCCATGGTTTGTAGTTGAAAGTTCTTGGACAGGAGGGCAACAAGGTTTGTCAGGAATCGATAGGACACAAGATTGTGGCGTGAAAGGATGGATTTCGCTAAATACAGCAAAGGGCTTATTTGATAAGGCTGGTCTCGATATGGCCAAAGAAATAAGATCGGCAAGAACTAAGGATTTTCAACCAAAATCACTTAAAGCCAAAGCGAGTGTAAGCATTGAAAATGAATATACGGAGTGCATTAGTAAAAATGTTGCGGCCATACTTCCTGGGGCAAAAAATCCAGATGAGTTTGTTGTGTATACAGCACATTGGGATCACATTGGAATTGGTCCAGCAGTTGAAGGTGATAGTATTTACAATGGAGCACTTGATAATGCATCCGGTACTACGGCAGTCTTGGAAATTGCGAAAGCATTTGCCATGAGCGAGAAAAAACAAGAAAGATCTATTATGTTTTTATTTGTCACAGCAGAAGAACAAGGATTACTTGGTTCAGAATATTATGTAAAAAATCCATTGGTGCCCATTGATAAAACGGTTTGTAATCTCAATATGGATGGTGTGAATCCTGCAGGGAAAATGAAAGATTTTACTATTGTAGGAATTGGGCATTCTGAAATGGATGAGTATGCAGAACGTGCAGCGAAAAAAGAGGGACGTTATATTTTAACTGAACCCGAACCAGAAAAAGGATATTTCTATCGAAGTGATCATTTTAATTTTGCGAAAGCGGGAGTCCCAGCTTTGTATGCAGAAGGAGGATATGACCACTGGGACAAGGGGAAAGAGTATGCGATGGAATTTAAGGAAGGCTATGTCAAGGATCGATACCATGCGCCAGCAGACGAGTTTGACGCCGAGCAATGGAATTATGATGGCTTCATTCAAGATGCCTCGATATATTTCAATATCGGAAAGACGATATCCAATTCTGATGATTGGCCTAAATGGTACGAAGGAAGTGAATTCCGTCGCGCAACAGGAAACAATTGATGTTACGGATTGATGTAGTGTTTTAGTATTTGAATCTGGTTGTTTTGTTCAATTTGAACCATGATCAATCCTGAATGGTTGACATCTATCAATACTTGATTTCCTTCTCTCACAAAATTGATGGTTTGGCCATTTGAATTGTAGCATGTAATTCTGGCATTGGTGTCTAACTCCTCAATGCTAAATTGGTTGTTTGAAGGATTGGGGGAAGTTTTTAGCCCAAGTTCAGTCGAAGTGTTTTCTGTCGAAGAAAGGCAATTTATATCTCTTACGTATTCAAATGCGGTTCTTAGAATTTCATCGCGATTGGGAAAATCGATGGTGTGTCCGATGCCCTGCATCAGGTTTGTTTCCAAACAAGCTCCAGCTTCTGTGAGTTGCTCAACAGCAGGTGTAAATCTATTGGATACATTGTCATTGGAGCCATGAATGAGATACCAATTTTCATGGGTAGCATTGTGGGTGAGTGGAGCGATTTCTGAAGCTCCAGAGATTGCAGCGCCTATTGGAATAAATCCAGCAAACTCATCAACCCGCCTTAGGCCATAGCTGTAGACAGTACTTCCTCCTCTAGAAAAGCCAATCAGATATTTTTGAGATTCATCGATATTAAACCAAAGAGACATAGAGTCGATCAATGAAGAAGTGAATGCAGTGTCAATTGGGTCATCAATAGAACCATCTATTCCACCATCTGGGCAAGCCAAGATCAATTGATTTTCTTCAGCAAAATTAATCAATGTATCACGCCAAGATTGAGCATCCCATCTATTGGTATTGAATGGATGAAGACCGACCATCAATGGGTTGGCTTGGGTTTCATCATATGAGGACGGAACATAAATCGAATATTTCTTATTGTCATCTGATTGAAAAGCATAATCGCCATCTATACTTTGTTGTGCCACTACCACGCTATTAAACATGAATATCAAGGCAACAAATAATAACTTGTTCATCTTCATTGGTTTGTCACGAAGTTAATGAAACGATCACTATTTTTTAGACTAATTGTCGTTTTGTGAAACTTAATCCAGGAGAGATACTAGCTTTAAATGGTCATGAATGAAAACACCCTTATGCTATGAAAACAAGAATAAGGGTGTTTTTAATGATTGTATTAAAGTAGGCCTTGCTAAACTGTATTACATTTTAATAAGTTTAAAATATTGTTCAAAGTCTTTGGAGTAACATCTTAAGAAATAGGTTCCAGCTGGATTATCATCGAGAGAAATAGTCGTTCGTTGTTTTGAGGCAGGAATTTCAGCTAGTTTAATCAGACTACCCAAATTATCGAAAATTTCAATTTGAATGGATTCAGTCCATTGCGTGTTTTCCGTTAATCCAATTATGAATTCATCCTGTGTAGGATTTGGGAATATCTCAAACTCATTGCTGAGTACGTGATCTTGATTGCTTGATACTTCAAAATCTACCAAGATTTCTTCTTCATAAATACAACTTCCATTTGAATCTGTTACAGCAATTATGTAATTGCCAGCCTCAAGATTGGTGAAGATATTGTCAGAACTAAAATTGGTTCCGTTATCTATAGAATAAGAGTAGGGTGGTTCTCCACCAGATGATTCAATAGTGATTGTTCCGTTGGGGTCACTTTGACTAGAAGAACTAGTGGTGCTTACTTCTGCACTCACAATGCAAAACAACTCTGAAGGGCAGAAGTTGATTTCTGTTTGGTCCATAAATTCGCCATTGTCAAATCCAATGAGGTCTCCATCTACATTGTATATAGAGATATCTCCGAGACCAAATCCACAACAAATTCCATCTGAATAAGCATCTACTACTGTCAATGTGTAACAAGAATCATAACTCAAACAATAATCTGTATCAAAGAAAGTTATACCTTGGTTCAATTCTCCAGATTCTAGAATATTGTCGTCATTTTCATACGTCAAAAACCATGAAGTTTCTTGAGGGAAGTTATCTGGATTTATTTCTAAAGTTATAAATTCTTGCTCATTGTCTAAGTCAGTAGTGAAAGAAGAACTGTTGTTTGTATCAATCGCATCTTGACTATCATTTAGTTTGAGTAAGTTTAGCGTGATGACATTGTCTGTGGGTTGCAAATTTTGAGTTATATCAATGATAACTTCATCAGAACTCTCAAAAGGTATTCCAATACTTGCAGTTATTATATCTGTGCTGATCCCATTCACAACCACTTCTATTTCAGCACTTGTGAGTAAAGACGCTCCAAAGTTTTCGATGAGGGCTCTTGCCGCTAAGGTTTCTCCACAATTTAATCTAAACAATTCACCAGTAATGGATCCTTCAATAGAATGTAGATTTCTGACAACGGTTGTCAAGGTGTCATTGGTGCTGAACCCATCTGTTGCTTGATCTACAACAACAGTGATGTCATAATCTCCGATAACAGATAAGTCAACAGGTGTTGTAAATTGATATTCTTGGGTGGTTTGTGGGCCTAGATTGTCGGAGATGCTTTGAGTTTCAATGAATACATCATCGACATAAAGACTAATTTCAAAATCAGACATGTCTCTTAGTCCTTCATTGGAAATGACAGCAGATACCAATTCATTGGTACCCAATAGGTCAGATGAAGTTGGTTGTGTCAATTCGGTAACCCCTAAATCAAAAGTTGCATTGATTTCTGCCCAAAAAGAAACCCATGGTCTAGCTTGCTTGATTATCAATTGATCATCAACGGTCACTTTGTATTCTATATCCATACCAAATCCTTCTGCTCCCACTACATCATATAGTTCTGCAAATTCATCATGAATGACCCCAAGGTAATCACGCATTTGGTTTAAATATTGCTCGCCCATCACGAGCTGACCATTTGGTACTAGGTTAGAATTTCTTAAAACAAAGTAGCCTTCTTCTGGATCAATGTGTAAGATTAACTCCTCGGGAATTGAATTTGCATCAGGATTGGTGATCAAAGATTCACCAACTTGTGTATTTAGGTAAAAAGTATTTTCTGTTCCATAGATCGGGTCGATACTTACACCTACACCATTGGATTTCTCATCTTGGAAATTAGGATGACACAAAACGCCCATTGCCGCAATAAACTGATCTACCCTGTAAAATTCTCTTTCGTCATAAGCACGGAAATTCCACATACTAGCATATACCTGTTTAATGGATTTGGAAATATGTCCCTCATCGAGGTGTTGGGTTTTGGAGGTATATAAACCCGCTCCGCTAAATCCAGGAAGGTCTTCGTTGTTGGTGCTCGATCGGCATCTAACCGCAGTACCTTCCGGAAATGAATCGTGCATTTCTTGTAAATCATCCAGCATCCATTGAGGCATATCAGCATCCTTGATATCGCGTCTAAAATCTTTTAGCATGTCTATGCGTACTTCTAGATCTGCAATAAAATCTGGATCACTTAACATTTCTTCTGCTTCCTCGTAGAAACCATTGTACTTCATGAATTCATCGTAATAGTAAAAAGGTATACCAAAACCATTGGGGATTGTTCCTTCTGGAAAACCAAAAGTTCTCATGGTAGCAACATTGGCACATTTAGCACCAAAGGCTGTCGACATCTCAAAGCCAATCTCGTCCAATGGAAGAATTTCTGTCTGACTTAAGTCTCGTTCTGGTATTTGAGGTTCTGTAGGACGGATATTGTCGTACCATTCATTCACCTCTTCTTGAGTAGCTGCCCTAAGCGTATATTCTTGTGCTTCAACTTTGTAGTAAACAAAGCCATCTAACAAACTAGCAATGGCCGGATCGTCTAATGGATCTTTTATGTAAGCATTGGGCAGATTGTCTTGGATGGCCCTTAAGTTAACATGAGAAAGTGGCGTCTGTACTATAGATGTAATGATTCCTCCAACTCTAGGAAGTGAGTTGGGTAGAGCATCGTACAACACTATGTCTCTAGATCCTGGGTTTTCGTCTAATTGCATGTGTCGGAAGAATCCATATCCTTCTGATTCATTGAATGGAATGTAGTCGATGTCTGCAAAATAAATTGATTCTAACACGACAGGAATTCTTGATCCAATGTAGTCGTTTTTGTATTCGTTTTCGTATATATTTTCTCCTCCAGAACCAACAAAGTGTTGCAAATTATTTTCCAGAAAAGGCATATTTGCAGCTAAAAGTTCATGCGTTTTTTGCACACGTGAAAATTCATACGTATCACCAAATGAAAAATTGAACGAATAGGTGCCTATGACTCCGTTGTAGAAAATTTCATTTGGGTTGTAAACAACTTCACCGGTAACGACATCGTCCTGATATAAATTTAATCCTATTGTTGCCAAAAAAGAGTTATGGATAGCATGTGTAACACTGTTAATAAAAAATATTTCTGGCGTTGCAGAATCAATATTGACAATCGCAAATTTTGCAAATTCTTGGTTGTTTAAGAATGGAGCCCATGGGATATCGGCTGTTACAACAGACATCTGTGAAAATGTTTCTGGAGAATCAATTACTGGTACTCCATCTATAATTGGAATTTGTCGCGCAAAATTCAACGGAGCATTTGTTGGCATACTGTTAAGCTCGGTGATGTCATCAATTCCATCATTGTCAAAATCTCCAGGGTTGTCAACAGGGTAAGCTGTTATGGTATAATTTTCTTCAGGAAAAGCTGCCAATGGTTCTGAAATAAACATTTTCCCATCTTCGCCCATTGTAATTGAAGTGATGGACTCATAGGCTTGATCTGGCTCATGCGTCGCAGATAATAGATAGTACATATCTGAACTTCCTTCTATTTCCAGTTGAACTTGGTCAAAGGGATTCACACTATAGGATAAAATTTCCACTTCTTGTGCCGTTGATAATTGGCTGGTTAGAAAAAATATAACCAATAGAAGTAAAGATGGATGTTTCATGCGGTTTGTTTTAATGCTTAGTTTCTTAATTGCATATACCTAAGATACAAGGCTTTTAGTGCGATTAATTTGAAAATAAAAATACATTTCTTGGGATTAAGATTTGCATTTAGCCTTGTTTATATTTGAAGATATATTTCTAACGACTTAGAAATAAAAAAAGAATAAAAAAATATCCTGATTTTTCTAAACTAATGTCAAAAGATCTAAGAGGTTTGTCCATAAATCTAAAAGAACAATGGTGGCAAGCAGGTAAGTAAATAACAGCGAATGAAAGCCATATTGGACTGCTCAAATGTTATTAATTGAAATAGGTGGATTTGTCGACCATACAACATTGAATAAAATCACCAAAAACTTGGTGGTGTTCCAGAAAATCATTGTCGATGGGTTATTTTTTGTTTGTGAAAATGGATTCGAACCGTTGAAGTTGACTGTCATTCATTTAGTGTTGTATTCTACAAAGATAGAGCAGGTCGAAAATAAAACTGCTAATGGAAATTGCTTTAAACATGAAGCGCTTATACTTTAAGATATAAAATTATTGGCCCTTATTTCACCAATGTAATCGATCCAAAAAATGAATTGGAAGTCCCGGCAGCAAATTCAACGTCAAGGCGATATGTGTAGACGCCAGGTTCTCGATTCCTTCCATCCCATTCTTTACCTTCAAATAGAAGATTGCCCCATCGGTTATAGATAGATAAGTGGTAATCAACGATTTCGCCATCTGGTCCAAAGGGGAGGAAAGTGTCGTTGATACCATCGTTGTCTGGGCTAAAAATATTTGGGATGAAAATATTGAAGTGAGACAATTGAAGAAACAATAAGCTATCGCAACCAATGGATGAAGTCAGCGTCACTGGGTAATCACCTTCCTCGGTAAATTCGAATTCTTCAATTTGATAAGTTTCTCCTTGTAAGATAGATACAGCCACCGTATCAAATCGAGTTCCGATCACGCTTAACTCTAATGATACAATACTGTCACATCCATTTCCGGTTTGTATGGTATCTAAGTAGCTTCCGGATTCTGTCAATTGGTTTTCTCCAAGTTGAAAGGCATCTCCTTCACAAATGGATACAATGGGTTGTTGATTAAAAATCGGTATTTCATATTCGTAATCAACTGAAATTCTACATGTTGATCCATCGATAATTCTTACTTGAAAAATGCCTTCTCCATAGTTCATGAGGAGTTCAGAATTTGTTTCTCCTGGCAAGGCAATGCCGTTTTGATACCATTGGTATTCAAAATCAGCATTGTTAGGAATTGAAATTGTGAAGTCAGGACTGCATGGGTGGTTTTCTTCCGAAACGACCAATTCAAAGGACTCAAGGTCTGCGAGTATAAGATTGTCAAAGAAATAGTAAGTACTTACAGGATTGAATACTGGATCGCAAGCAGGCCCTATTGCAATGGCATAAATATCTTGTTCTGGTGTAATGTTTTCGAAGGTGTTGATCCATACATCCCCATCTATACCGGAGACCAATCGATCACCAAGCTTTACCCAATTTAGACTGTTGGTCGGACAACCAAAGGCATTGTTCCCGATTCCAAATGGTAAATTCTCGCAATCGCTTGTGCCATAAAAAGTGATATTGATCGGAGGCGATCGCAAATCATCTACAAATCCAACATCAAATTGAAAACGATAGGTTTGATTTGCCAAGAGCGGATTAATAAGACAGGCACCTGCATACTCTTTCCAAAATGGTTCTGGTCCATAATTCGTATTGTTGCCTTCTCCGATAATTCTACCATCTCTGAAACCCATAATTCCTTCTCCGTCAGGAAAAGGCATTGGCGGAGGGAAATTTTGCCACCCCAACCAATTGCATGTGTGTATAAAGTCGGTTGTCGGTTCAGACGCTTGCATCCAATCCGTCGCACAATCTAATTGACTTCGATCCACTGGACAACAGTCCATTTCTTCAAATGAAGGATTTGGAATGAAAGAAACGGGTTCGATCAAAGCACAACTACAATCTGGGTCATTGAGGTCGATAAGATTGTCAAAGTCATCATCGATTCCGTTGTCGCATATCTCTGTTTGACAAAACGCAGTTGATCCTCCCAAAAGGACAATCAAAAAAAAGAAGCAGCTTTTTAAACAGCTTATACAATAATGATGAACGTGTATCATAGTATTATCCAAATCGGTCTATACTAATTTAGTTTAATTCTTTGAAAAAGATGGTGTTGGGGCTTATGACAATCAGTAAATATTGGGACTACTGTTATTGCGGACGGATATTTAGCTTTTTACAGTGAAAAGAAAGGGAATTGCTACTTAAAAAACAATACTTTTTCCATGTCGTCGATCGTCTCCCTTTGCTTCTACATGATTGCCATTTATCAAGATAGAATGCACACCACCAAAATAAATGCCTTCTTCGTCCCAAAGGTTAGATGGTAAATCAGAATATTTCCATTCAGCCTCCTTTTCAACTTGAAACAATCCATCTTGATAGTGATATCTTGGTTCTTTTATCGCTGAGCGCAAATGTTTGTTTTCTGCATACACATGATGTATTACTTGTCCAATCGCATATGGGATTCTACTTGCCCCGCCTGATCCTCCGACGAATTCTAATTGATGTTCAAGATCTGTTACCATGGTCGGTGTCATCATGGAATGCAATCTGGAATTAGGAGCCCAAGAATGTGCGCCATTTGGTAAGAGAAATATTTCTCCCAACATATTGTTGAGTTGCATATCCGTGCCTGGAATAAAATATCCACATCCTTCACCTATAGAACTTGTAAGTGCAATGGCGTTTCCTTTATTGTCAACAATGTTGAAATGAGACGTACCTTTGTTGGAAGACAAGGAAGGTTGTAGTTTGAAATTGTTGTTGGGGTATAGATCATTTAGATGGGTTTTTATTTCATCCTCCTTGCTGATTTTAATTTGAGCTTGTTTTATGGCCAATGGCAATGCTTGATTTTTCGCTTCTATTTCTGCTAGCATGATGGCCATGGCAGCGCCTCCTTTACTAGGACCATTGGGTAAGTGGATTCGTTTGTTTTTGTAGGGTATCGTGAATGCTTCTCCGATATGTACTTTGTAATTTTCAAAATCTTCTCTTCTTAAGAATCCTCCTTTGCTCTTGCTATCTGATGCAATGGTTTTGGCAATTTCACCATGATAGAAACCTCGTTCTCCTTCTATTGCAATGAAATCTAAAAAATCAGCCATGCCTGGCATTTTCAATACATCACCTTCCTGTATTATTTTTCCATTTTTATAGAAAACATCCTTTACGGATGGATCAAGTTGATAAATAGGTTCCAGTAGATTGATATCATAAGATTGGAAAGCGTTCATGACAACACCTTCTTTGGCAAGTTGGATAGCCGGTTGAACCAATTCAGATATAGGGATAGAGCCATAGTCTTTGTGCAAGGCGAAAATTCCTGCAATACTTCCTGGGACTGCAGCGGCTGCCATGCCTACATGAAACTTTTCCGCCTCTCCGCCAAAGTCGATCAGAACTGGATAGAAGTCTTTGTCTTTTAGATCTTTGTTGATCGGGGTCTGACAAAAGAAGTCATAAAACCGGACCTTTTCATTTACTGGTTTGGCTAAGGCAAATCCATTGCCACCTGCGGAAGCCATGCAAGGCTCTGTAATGAACATCGCCAGGTGCGCTGCAATGGCCGCATCAAATGCATTTCCCTTTGCAAGAAGTATTTCTTTGGCAACTGACAAAGTAATCTCATGACCAGCACTGATGGCGTTTTTCATTCAATGGCTTTTTGCGGTAAATCTAAATTACAAAACTACAGCAAAGAATCTGAGTGGTTACCCAAAAAGTAAAAACTCATTATATTTGATAAGTAAAATCACAGTTTATGCGTCCACAAAAATCACTTTCCGATTTTTTTGAAAACACTGAATGGCCTACGGAGATGGAAACTCTTCGAGAAATCCTTCTTACCACTGAACTTGAAGAAACATTGAAATGGGGGATGCCGACTTATACCATCAATGGAAAAAATGTGGTAGGCTTGGGAAGTTTTAAGGAGCATTTTGCTTTGTGGTTTCATCAAGGTGTTTTTTTGAAAGATCCCAAAGGATTGTTGATCAATGCACAAACGGGCAAAACTGTTGGTTTGCGTCATATGAGATTTACCAGTGGTAAGGAGATCAAAAAAAGAATTGTGAAGCAATACGTCCTGGAAGCAATCCAGAACCAGAAAGATGGATTGATGATCAAATCCAAAAAGAAAGTATCCAAAGTTGCCATGCCCAAGGAATTAGAGCAGGCTTTTAAGAAAACCAAAAATTTAAAAGCTTTTTATGAAGCATTGACTCCAGGCAGGCAGAAAGATGTTTGCGAATATATAGATGGTGCAAAGCGGCAATCTACTAGAGATCAACGCTTAGAAAAATCCATCGAATTGATGAAAGAAGGGAAGAGTCCGATGGATATGTATCGGTAGCTAGCTTAGTAAATCAACTTGAGCGTAATAAAAATCCAATGCAATACCTTTGATTCATTGAAACCGAAGCCTACAGTCGTACGATTCTATCCGTGATGACAAACTCTTGCTTGCCTCCTTTGATCAAAAGAAAATATACTCCATTAGGAATATCCGTCACATCGATTTCATTACTGCCTCCATTCATTTTCTGAGAAAGAATGAGCTTTCCATTTACATCGATAAAGGTGGTAGTAAATGGAATGTTTTCATTCACATCAATAAAGATTTTTTCACGAACAGGGTTGGGGTAGATATTAAAAATGAGACCATCGATTTCGTGAATGTCTGATAGGTCTGCTCCATCACAATCTTCATCGATATCATTGTCAAGTATTTCTGGTGCACCAGGGAATACCGTGGCAGAAGTATCATCACAATCGCCTCCTTGCGTAATGGATCCTGTTGGTTGTTCGCAGGCAGAAATGGGATTCATCTCATCGCCAAAACCATCCATATCAACATCTGGATAGTATGTAAGGAAAGACAATCCTTCATCTATGGTTCCATTGCAATTGTTGTCCAGGTCGTCACATATTTCAGGAGCACCCGGATAAATATTTGCGGAAGCATCATCACAATCTCCACCTTCAGTAACGTAGCCCATCGGTTGTGAACAAGATGCAATCATCGTATTGTCATCACCGAATCCATCTGCATCATTGTCGAGAAAATAGCTAGTCAATGTAAATCCTTCATCAATCATTCCATCGCAATTGTTGTCCACGCCATCGCAAATTTCTGTGGCACTAGGGTTGATGGATGCATCAGTGTCGTTGCAATCCTCAACAGAATTGAAGCCGTCTTGATCTTCGTCTATGATGGAGTCTACACCATCGCAGTTTTCATCTATTCCATTGTTGGGATTTTCTGGAGCATCAGGATTTATTAGTTCGTTGTTGTCATCACAATCTTGGTTGTTGTTGATATAACCAACGGGCATGAGACAAGCAGTGAGGAATATGTCGGGATTACCAAAACCATCGTTGTCAAGGTCTTGGAACCATACATCGGTTTCAAGCACGGTGGGGTCTTGGTCGTCAATCAATCCGTCGCAATTGTCATCGATGCCATTGCACAATTCTTGAGCATTTAGGTTTACTTCTGGATTGGTATCATCACAATCAAAGCTGTCAGATGTATAGCCTTGTGGCATACTACAGGATAGGACTGTAGCAGTTGGATTTCCATAACCATCTCCGTCGTTGTCTTGATACCAGATCGTGGCATTTTGTAGATCAGGATCATTGTCATCGATCATACCATTACAATTGTCGTCAATACCATTGCACATTTCGTCAGCACCAGGATTGATCATTGGGTTACTGTCATCGCAGTCAAGCGCTTCAAGAGAGGTGCCTGGTGGCTGCTGGCAAGCTACTACAAAATTGTTGGGATCCCCAAATCCATCCATGTCTGAATCTACATAGAATGTAGTCATGGCAATTCCTTCATCGATCATTCCATTGCAATTATTATCTACTTGGTCACACAGCTCAGGTGCTCCTGGAAATATGCTTGGGTCATTGTCATTGCAATCAACATCAGAAGTAAAAGAATCACCGTCGGCGTCTTCTAATTGTTCCACGCCGAAGGTGAAGTCAATAACAACTGGAAGGTGATCGGAAGCAAGGGTAGTTGTGTTGGATGCTAAATTGTAATTGCTTAGTTCTGTAGCAGTGAGATATTCAGTGTCAAGCACAAATCCATTCCGTGCTTGCATAACAGATCCTGTATAAAAAAGCAGATCTAGTTTGCCAGGATGATAACTTCCATTGGGGTTATTCCAGGTATAATTTCCTGGAAAACCTGTGACTCCAGGATCGGCGTCTTCCAGAATTGAACCATCCCAGTCAGGAGCAAAATCTTGGCCGTACGTATTGTTGTCGACGATATCTCCGTTGATGAAACTGTCGTAGTTCTGTCTTAGTCCGACCATGTTGAAGTCTCCTGTGATGATGGTGGGTGCATCTTCAGGATATGAAAATCCGGTCTGTGGTGAAGCTTCTTTGTCTCTGAGAACCGAAAGAAGATTGTCGATTTCATCTTGGCGCTGTGCGTCATTGGCGCAGCAAGGTAGGTGGACATTGTACACAATGATGGGTTCATCGTTTTCGTCGAAGAGCAAAAATACTGCATTGCCATCAATGTTGTCCCAAGCTTCGATTTCGTATCGAGTTGCTACGATGATATCAGGATTAGATTTGGCAACATCCCAGTCTTGATTGCTAGGGAGAGGAAGCACATTATTGAGAATATTTCTTACCTCATTAGCCGATGTTCCATTGACCTCTTGCAATGCAATAACGTCTGGATTCATGGCAACCAATATTTTTTCAAATTCTTCTTGTCGATCGGGGGAAGTGATTCCATCATTGAGAACATTGTAGCTCAAAAATCGAGTGTGGTTTGGGTCTTTATCTAGATTGTATGCTGATTCAAAGGTAGGATTGTTGCTCATCGTGTATTGAAAGCCTCCGCTAGTATTTGGAACCAGATCACCAGTGCTATCATTTTCTACCAAAATAGATATGGTGTTTGCCATCGTAGCAGAAAACCCACCTTCTGCAACAGAACGGTTTAGTGCCATCTCAAATACGGTAGAAGTAACCGTAGGAGAACTTAATGCACCGATCGGATTATGGTTGACTTGGATAGAAGAGCCATCGGGATTGTTGATAAAACCCCTTCTTGCGCCATAATAATAGGTGATTTCTGCTCCTATTCCACCTCTTGGAAAACCAGTATTGGGGTTGTTGTCTGCATCGATGAATATCGAAATGTCCTCTTCATCTTGCATATCAAATTCAAAACTAGCCTCAAGCAAAATATAGAGTCTCTCAGCATCATTGGATACCGATACCTTCATGATATCCAACTCTTGCGAATCTCCTGCGTCGTCAATGGAAAAATCTGAATTATTCCAATCCGTAAATGTTCCATCAATAGATTTAGGCAATACCTGGCCATTGATTTGCGGTACGAATAAGAATAAACTACTTAGAAATATTATTACGGAAGCTTTCAAAATACATGTTTTTGCTATCTACAAGATAGTGTATTTTTTTTAGTTCAACTTTGTTCTAAGAAGACAGTATTTCTAATTTATACTAGATGAAAATCCAGATTACGATGGGAAAATTAACTATTTGGATTTTCTAGACGCGATTTATTCTTCTTCTGATCGTCTGATCAATTCTTCTCTTATTTCATCTGCCTTTTCTTCAAGATCTTCTTTCACTTCCTCATATTTCTTTTTAACATCCTCTGTGACACTTTCCATGGACATGCCATCCATGGAGTCTTTGGCATTTTGGTAAAGCTCGCCTGATTTTTCAACCACTTTGCCAGTGGCTTCTTTGATGTCTTCCACAGCGTTGATGATGTATTCCTTTTCAAGAATGTCGTCCATGAATTTCAAGCTACCCTTGGTGGTTTTGGTGGCTGTTTTTCCGACTTTGGTGATGAGTTTGAAAAGGTCTTTAATGATCATGGTCAATTAGTTGTATCCTGTGTAATTGGAAGGAGTGATGGCTTTAAGTTCGGTCTTTATCGCGTCGCTCACATCCAAGCCATCAATGAAATCATCGATGACCTCTTTAGTAATACGCGAATTTCCTCTGGTTAGTTCCTTCAATGCCTCATAAGGTTTCGGGAAAGCTTCTCTTCTAAGGACCGTTTGAATCGCTTCAGCAAGCACCGCCATATTGTTGTTGAGGTCTTCCTCAAGCTTAGCTTGATTGAGATCCAGCTTAGACAATCCTTTCAATAATGACTTAAAGGCAATCAAACTGTGGGCAAAAGGTACCCCTACATTTCTCAAAACGGTACTGTCTGTCAAGTCTCTTTGTAGTCTTGAAATCGGAAGTTTTCCTGCTAAGAATTGGTACACAGCATTGGCCATGCCAAAGTTTCCTTCTGCATTTTCAAAATCGATTGGGTTGACCTTGTGTGGCATCGCACTCGAACCAACTTCTCCTTTGACGACTTTCTGCTTGAAGTAATCCATGGCAATATAGGTCCAGATATCTCGACATAAATCAATGAAAATTGTATTGATTCTTTTCATGACATCAAACAGTCCTGCCAAGTCGTCATAGTGAGCAATCTGAGTGGTTGTTTGGTATCTCTCAAGTCCCAAGTTCTTCTTTACAAAATTATTGGCAAAGGCAATCCAATCAATATTACCAAGTGCTACTTTGTGTGCATTGAAATTTCCAGTAGCTCCACCAAATTTGGCGAAAAGCTTGAGGGATTTCAATTGCTCCATTTGTATTTCTATTCGTTCTCTGAAAACGCGGAATTCTTTGCCTAAGGTAGTAGGACTGGCTGGCTGACCATGCGTACGTGCTAGCATTGGTATCCCATCATACTCCGCTTCCAATTCTTTCATCCGACCCACAATCTGCTCTAAACCAGGAAGCATCACTTGTGCAATAGAATCCCGTATCATCATCGGGAATGATGTATTGTTTATATCCTGTGAGGTCAAGCCAAAATGGATCCATTCTTTGGCTTCGTTGATACCAAAGCTGTCCATGTTGTCTTTGATGAAATACTCAACCGCTTTTACATCGTGGTTGGTTACCGCTTCATGCTTTTTAACCGCCATGCAATCTTCATCCGTAAGCGCTTGAGCCCAATCCAATAGTTTGGTAGAAGTACTCTCATCTACTGGACTAAAATTTTCAATACCTGACTTACTCAGTGCAATGAAATATTTTATTTCTACAAGAATACGATACTTAATCAATGCTGCTTCTGAGAAGTATTGCTGAAGTTCGCTGGTTTTCTTGGCGTAACGGCCATCTATTGGGCCTATAGATTGTAACATGTTTCTTGATTGATTAAGCTGCAAAGATGCTTAAATTCTGATTAATATTTAATTTGGGCTTTCCATCTTTTGTGAGTCCAAAGCCAATCACTTGGTTTGGCTTTGATTTGCTTTTCTAACTCATCAAAATATAGTTGCGTGAGCTGTTCTCCAGATTGAATTCCGTGATTTCTGTCTGCTAGTTTGACCGGTGTCACTATATATCGTCCTCTTGATTCTCGATTGATGCTGTAGAACCAAACGGCCTTCTCAGGAAATTCCAAGGCGAATTCTGAACCTCCATGCAAAGCCAGTGTCTCTCTGTCGAAGAATTTTACGCGGTGTGCTCTTTCTTTGTTGCCAGGATTTTGATCTGCGATATAAACAATTGCAGTTGGTCTGTCATAGGTTCCATAGATGGCCGACTTTGAATCATAGATGCTTACGAGTCCAGTTCCTGTTTTGGATCTGTTTTTGGCTATGAAAGCATTGATGTATTTATTTTTAAGCGGTTTTATCAGTCCGATCGTATGGAATGGTGTTTGGGTAGAAATGGTGATGGTTGCCCATTCCCAGTTTCCAAAATGCGAGGAGAAAACCACTATGCCATTTTCGACATTTTCTTCTGATTCAAATTCTGGTGGGTTGTTGAATTGGTATCGATCGATGATGGTCTGTGTAGAAGTAAACGAACTTTTAAATGATTCTAAAATGATGTCGGTAAAGTTGCGGTAGATATTAGGTAGCCAAGTTTGTAATTCTTTGTCTTCTTTTCCTGGAAATGCATGATGTAGGTTTTTCATGATTACATCAAGGCGATATTTTATAACTGATCGTAAAAGCCAAGCAAGCGCATCTGAAATCAGATAGAGTAATCTGAATGGGATCAGGCTGATGAATCTAGAAAAAAATAGGAAAGTAAGGTAACCGATAAACTGCATCTTAAATTATTTCATCAAATTCATCGAATTCGTTTTCAAGCAGATTGCTTTCTATGCTTCCTCTCAAGGCATGCTGTGCTTCAATCGCCTTTTCGATATGCTGCAATATGTCTGGTGTAAACGAAGATTTCAATTTCTCAATTTCATTCAATGGGCTTCCGTCTCGTAATTTCAGAATGTGCTCGATAAGGTGTTTTTCAAATTTGATACTGATCTTGCCATTCATCTGGAAGACCGTAATTTTCATTCTGGGATGAGCTATTTCGTCAATGATTCTCAAGCGTGTTTGTTTTGTATGCTGCGTGAAAAAACTTTGTAAAGTTGCTGTAATTCTGGGAAGTCCTTTAGTGATTTGGTGTGGTCGTCGATGACCGCTTGGTCGTTTCGTTTGGCAGGGCCTGTTTGTATGTTGCAGGCATTGCTGCTTTCTGCATTGGAAATGGTCTTGTTTATTAAGGGTAACAGTAAGCTGAAGTCGGATTTGTTTTTTTCTAACCAATCACTGTTAAGGCAAAATAGATGGTTGATGAAATTGTTCATGATCACGGCTGATAGATGCAGCGATTTTCTTTGTTTGTCCGATTTCTGTGTAGCAGTCAAGCCAATGCTTTCTGCAAGCTCTTTCAGTTTCTTTTTATTGGAAGTATTGTTCGCTGTGATGAGAATGGGGATGTTTTCCCATTCTTCATTTGTGATGTTTACAAAGGTTTGCAGAGGGTAAAAGACTCCATAATTGGGCAGTGCCTTTAAGCTCTTACTGCTGACGCTACCAGAAGTATGCGCGATGAGCACCTGCGAGTTTTTAAACCTTTTGTGTAGTTGATTGCCGATGGATTCTATGGCGTCATCGGATACCATAATGAGAATCAAATCTACTTTCTTATCTAGTTCATTTAAATCAGAAAGCGCAGATGCTTTTACTTTTTTAGCAAGTTTTCTTGCTTTGGTAATGCCTCGATTACAGACTTGATGTATGGTGTGACCTTCACTGAATAATTTAGGAGCTAGTTGATTGGCAACATTGCCGGCTCCAATTATTGAGATTTTCACAGCTTTGTTTTTAACCGTGAAAAAAAGGCAAAGCCAAATCCGGCCATCATCAAGATGCTACCCAGCCAGAATAAATTGATACCTGGGAATATAACCGCCTCAAGGGTGATCCAGTCTGATCTTGGTACTTCTTCTGCAATCTGAATTGGTATTGTCTGGTAATCACGTTTGTCTACAGCTGTTCCAAAATAGAATCTAGGCACAGAAGGATCAATGCTATAAAACTTGATGTGAAGTCCATCAATGGCATTGTATTCTTTTACTACCATAGGCTTATTGCCTCTGATAATATAGAGTGGTTCCATTTCTTGCCTTTCACCCGTTTTGTTGTTTGTAACAATCAACTGAGCTGAAACTGCAATATCTCCTTCTTCGGCAACATAGTTTTTGTGTGTAGGACTTGTGTTTATTCCTACCATCTGTACCGTCCAATCTAGATAATCAAAACTTCCGTTGTTTCCTATGTCGAAGTTGGCATATTCAAGTTTGGCTTCTTCTGTGAAATACGCTTCAAAGAATGAATCAGGAATCTTTGCTTTTATTTTTAGTTCGTTGATACGATCTGGATAGGTGTATATAAGATTCTTATCTAGACCCAGCGCTGGTTTCAGTTCGTAGCTGGTATCTTTCTCCATCGCATTGAATTTCAAGTCTACTTGAATTCCAATATCATTGTTTTCTTTTAAGAAGTTTTTATTGTTTGGGTCGGTACTGATGCCTTGAACGATTCCATAGCAATTGCTTAGGAAGAATGTATCCCCAACCGTCAATTCATAAAGTTCGTACTTCAAGGAATCTTCTACTTCCTTTGCTAATTCGACGTCGATTTGAGAAGCGGGGAGAGAGGGTACCGTTGTGAATATATCTTTAAATAAGTAGTGCTTGGTATCTGGATTGGATGCCGCTACTTTGGTCATGTCATTGCTAAATAAAACATTTGGATGTACCTTAAACTGATCCAAGGTATTTCCTTTTTCATCTACTTCCCTAAAGTCGATGTCAAAAAACCTCGTGTTGCCAATGATGGTATCATTTTCATAGGTGATCCAATAATTGTTGCTATAAAATGGCTCCTCTTTTATCAGCGTGATGATCTTGGCCAATGATTCATCTTCAACCAAACCTGTGAGTGCAAATGGATTGGAAGAGATTGTTTTTTCATTCAAACCACTGGTGATTGATCCGATAATCATCATGGCAAATCCTAAGTGCGAACTAGCCGCTGCCAATGACTTTAGTGATTTCCAATTCTTTGGAAACAAAAGGTATAAGTTTACAAGAATCGCAAAAACACAGAAGACGTTTAATATGAAATATCTAGCCTCAAAGAAATCTACCAAAAAGGTCATCAAGTAGGTTACAGCAACTGAAGCCAGCATGATGGCAGCGTTGGCTACCATAAATTTGTGCTTCATCTTATCCCATCCAAAACCTTTGTACCTCATCCAAAGAGCTGCACTAGAGAGCACAGTAACAAAACAAGCAATCCAGATTTGATATTTGTTGTAGTGAGGAATAGGATCATCGATCACTGCTCCTATGAATTCAGGATTGAAGAAGGTTTGTATTTTATTGTATACAGGAAGTGAGGTAGAAGCCGTAATGATTCCTCCTGAAAACAGTAAGACGATGGTTCCTATGTACATCCAGAATTCTCTGGAGTAGATGGATTCTTCTTTTTTAGGAGATGGTATTTGCCTTGAGCGATAAAAATAAAATCCTAGTGATAAAGCCAAGAATGTTCCTATCAATGAAACCAATTGCCACTCAAGTCCCATATTGGTAAATGCGTGTGCTGAAGTTTCTCCCAATACACCTGAGCGCGTCAAGAAAGTAGAGTAAAGAATCAAAATAAACGACAACAAGTACATCAGGTAACTGGTCTTGATGGAGTATCCCGTTGATTTAGAAATCAGATTGGCGTGGACTCCTCCGACGAGGATGAGCCATGGCACCAAGGACATATTTTCTACCGGATCCCAAGCCCAATATCCACCAAAGGATAAGGCCACGTAGGCCCAAGCACCTCCCATTAAGATTCCTGTGCCTAGAATACAAGCGGAGAACAATGCCCAACTCAACGCGGGCGTGAGCCATTCTTTGTGCTTGCCAGACCATAGCCCTGCAATCGCGAAGGCAAAAGGAATGGTGACAGAAGCAAAACCTAAAAATAAGGTAGGAGGGTGGATGGTCATCCAGTAATTCTGCAACAATGGATTCAGCCCATCTCCTTTTATCAATGATGCATAATCTGGATTGCTGAAGATCGGTGCGTCCATGACTTCTCTCAATAGCAACAATGGATTAGATCCTATTTTAATCGCTTCTTCTCCTGTTCCAATGTAAAGACCCAAAAGCATAGAAGACAAAAATGTCTGAACCATGAGCAAGGTCGCCATCACATGTGGGCCTATTTCATATTTTTTTCTTAGGATAAACATACCTAATATGGCATGCCAGAACATCCACAACAAGAAGCTACCTTCCTGTCCTTCCCAGAATGCGGAGAAGATATATCGCATCGGTAGATCATCAGACACATGTTCAAATACATAGCTGTATTCGTACATTTTGTTGATCATCGCATAGAAAATGATGCCGATTACGCCAAAAATGGCAATGGATTGAAGGTAGAAACCAACTTTTCCGAGATTGTTCCAGGAGTTTTCGCCGGTATTGGCTGCTTTCGTAAACGTAAAAATGGAAAACAGTCCAGCTACAAATGAAAGTAAAATAAGAATATGGCCTATCTGGCCCGGTAGGAGAGATTCTCCATTATATAGTGCTCCTAGAATCAACTTTCAGATCTTATGTATAGTTCCTCGTCTTTATATTTGGATGGACACTTGGTCAGAATTTCAGTGGCGATGAACGTATCGTCTTTGAAGTTGCCCGTAACCACTACTTCCTCTGATCTTTCAAAGTCTTGAGGCATGGCTGCTGTCATGATCACCTTATTGGAATTGCCTTTGCTATCAAGCATGTGAAAACTGAAAAAATTGGCATTTTCAGCGGGATCGTACTTGATTTCGTACTCAGGATCGAGTGTACCATTGACTTTGACTGCACTGGTTGCCTTATTGGCCATTTCAAATGTGTAATAAGTACCAATATCTCCACTCGCGTTGACAAAGATTACGATGGCTGCTACTAGCATTAACATCGCAAGAATATGGTTTCTTTTCATGGTCGGATGCTTTTAAGGAGGTTGTTAATAAATCATCACAAAGATATGTTATTCGTAGCTATTTTACGGTCAACGAGTAATCAATTTCAATGCTTCATCCACATTATTAACGGGTATTTTACACACTTTGTTTTGACATACATAGATCATTGTTTCTCCTTCCATGTACTTGTTTTTAAGCAACGGCATGTCACTTTCTTTCGTGTCGCCTAACAAGATGCTGTTTCCGAGATAATGTTTGCTCATTTCAGCTCTCAGGGCTTTTGCATTTTTTCCAACAATTGCGATTTCGTAGGCTGGTTGGACCATATTTAAGTACAATTGTATCCAATTACTGTAAAATGAAGCTGCTCCATCCTGTGTAATCTCGTTTTGCATGCTTCCGAGCATGGCTTTTGATTTCTCCGTCCATTCCTTTTTGTAGTAAAGACTTCCAAGCTTGTACAGATTGGTTGCCATGGTTGAATTGGAAGACGGGATGACATTATCCGCGTAAACTGTTTGTCGCACAATCAACGGAGAATCTTTGGCAGAGGTGTAGAAAAGTAACTCTTGATCGGGATTGCTAAAGTTTTCCAGTACATATTCAGTGAGCCCTTTTGCTTCTTCAAGCCACTTGGCATCAAAGTCATTTTCATACATTTTGATGAGAGCCTGAATCATGAGCGCATAATCATCGAGGAATGCACTGATGGATGCTTTCCCATTTTTAAAGTTTCTATACAAGCCACCATCTTTGCTCTTCATTTTTTTTATCATGAAATTCAAAGTGGTTGCTGCTCGGTCATAATATTTCTTATCCCCAAAGGCTTCGTGACATCTTAGCAATCCGTCAATCATCAAGGCATTCCATGAACAAAGTACTTTGTCGTCCGTGCCTGGTCTTATTTTTTTTGTCCTTTCGGCAAATATTTTTTCGTTGGCCCTTGCAATGAATGTCTGTAGTTCGTCGACACTCATTCCATTTTTCTTGGCAATTTTTTCTGGTGATTTTGTAATATGTAGGATGTTGGTGTGTTCCCAATTACCGTTAGGAGTAACGCTATAATAGTCTTTGTAAAGTTTGGCGTCGTCTCCAAGCAATGAGTCTAGTTCTTCAGTCTGCCACACATAAAACTTTCCCTCTTCTCCTTCAGAGTCTGCATCGAGCGAAGAATAAAATCCACCTGCTTTGTCCGTCAGTTCTCGATTGCAAAAATCAAATGTTTGTTCGATGACCCTTTTGTACAATGGGTTTTTGTTTACTTTATAAGCCTCTGCGTACAAGCCTAACAGCTGTCCATTGTCGTACAGCATCTTTTCGAAGTGTGGTACCTTCCATACACCATCTGTAGAGTATCTGGCAAAGCCTCCACCCAATTGGTCATAGACGCCACCATAAGCCATTCGTTTCAATGTAATGTCAACTGCCTCTCTTGCTTTGTCATCTCCTGACAACCAGAGATACTTCAAGGTCATCTCAAAGTTATTGGGCATCATAAATTTAGGTGTACGATTATTGCCACCGTCTTTGTAATCAATGTTAGACAAATATCCTTTCATCATATTGTCAAAGGTGCTGCGATCAAATCTCACCTCTTTTGGTAACGCTATGATTTCTGCTTTCTTGATTCCTTCCGTAATACCTGTTGCTGCTTCTTCGAGACGTTCGGGTTTGTTTGCCTTAATATCAATCATCTGCTCAAGGATTTTAATCCACTGGTCTTTCGGATAATAGGTCCCGGCAAAAACAGGTCTAGAATCAGGCAAGGTGATGGCGTTCAAAGGCCACCCACCACGACCCGTGACGATATTGCACGCGGCCATATAAACGTCATCTATGTCGGGCCTCTCTTCTCGATCGATCTTTACAGGGATGAAATGCGTATTCATTAATTCGGCCACTTCTTCATCTTCAAATGACTCGTGCTCCATTACATGACACCAGTGGCAAGCCGCATAACCAATCGAAACAATCATCAATTTGTCCTCTTTTTTTGCCAGCTCTAATGTTTCATCGTTCCATGCTCTCCATTTTACAGGATTATGAGCATGTTGAAGCAAATATGGGCTTGTTTCATTGATGAGCGCATTGGTGTATTTATGATCTTGGGTGTCTTTCACAGAGTGTGATTTTTGAGTACACGAAGTAGAAAGTAAGAACAATACGAGCGATAAAAGTATGATGGGTATGTGTCTCATTGGTCTGTGAGTATTATTCTGTTAGTGGTCTTTTTAGTGCACTGTAAAGGTGGTAAAAAATATTGTAAGCTAAAATAGGCTTATGTCAAGATTAATCTTAATTAATTGCTACAATAAACTACCTGAAAAGCGTACGGAACAGTGACTGTCCTAGCTGCAAGAAGATTTGGTTTGAACGATGGCTTTTAAAACTGCTTTGAATCGATTGAAGAGGAGTGAAACCGATAAATCATCAAGAGGGTTATTTGTATGTTGGATAGATATGCGCTATAGACAGATTTACCATAAAATATTTCCCTTTTGGAGTAATAGAAAAATTCCACTCAACTGGATTTATATGAAGCTTTCAATGATGCTCATCAATGAAGAATCATATAAATCCAACTAGGTGGAATGGGGAGTGTTTTATGGTTGTTTGGAATTGATAAAACTAGTGTTTGCGACTAAGTATGTCACAATATCTATTGGACAAAATACTCTTTCAATCTTCTTTCATAATAGAATGACGTATTTCCAAAATAGAATACAGTACTGGAAATTAGTCCTATGTCTTCGCTATAATAGTTGTTTAATATTCTTGGAGGATAGTCCTCATTGGGATCTGTGTGTGTTACAAGCCCCTTGTAGTTTAAACAATCGAAGTCTCCAGCGGGTACGCTGATCATTTGACTCGTTTCGTCCATTTTGTATTCGATTCTTGATGGGCCATTTTCAAGCGCCAATAGTACATCCGTAGAGTTGCTAGAGGAAAATAAAATGTCGCCTTTTTGATCTATAATATATCCTGATGAATCTCTTTTAAACTTCGTATTCGTATTGAAGATGTAATTTTCATCTTCTTCTAAATAAAAAGTTTCACCATTGATCGTGGTGTCACGTCCGATGCTGATTTGGTGTGTTTCTCCTATTAATACTTCATTTCCTAAATTGTCAATTTCATAGGTTTCATAGATCCAATAATTTCCAGTTTGAAGTGGTAAATAAGAAGCAAACTCTTGGTTTTCTGCGCCTGGAGCATTACGCGGATCTTCTTCTCGGCAACCAATAATTAAAAGGATCGAGAGAATTAAAATAGCGAAGTTTTTCATTTTTAAATTTGATTTGTTTAGTTAGATAACTGCTTATTTGGACTTTTATTATTGGCTTGGTATTTTTTTTGTCCGGAATTATTCATTTTATTTTTAGACCACAACAATGGTTTTGCTTTGAGATTTATTCTTGTCTAGACCAAAGGATAAATGAGAACAGGTGAAGTGAATATTGTAGCCTGTTTTTTGTTTGAAAAGAAAGATTGAACAATTAAATTTTTCTCAGAAACGGCATTCAGAACAATTTACTTTATCTTTCGTTTCATTACTACAAAATTACAATTTATAAATTATGTTATCGAAGATAGTACAAGACGCACTAAACGAACAAATTAGAATAGAGGCAGAATCATCACAAGTTTATCTAGCGATGGCTTGTTGGGCAGAAATCCAACCAGGGATCGATAATGTAACAGCTTTTTTCTATCAACATAGCGATGAAGAAAGAGAACATATGTTGAAACTGATTCATTTTGTAAATGAAAGAGGTGGTTTTGCAACCGTGCCAGCACTTCCTCAGCCTCCGTTGACTTTCCCAAGCATCAAACATGCATTTCAAGCGCTGCTAAAACATGAAATTTTTGTTTCAGAAAGCATCAATAATTGTGTTGATATAGCACTACAGGAAAAAGACTATGCTACACATAATTTCTTACAATGGTATGTTGCAGAACAAATTGAAGAAGAAGCTTTAGCGAGGACCATGAATGACAAGTTGGAATTGATCGGGGATGATAAAGGGGGACTTTATTTGTTTGATAAAGACATTTTGACAATCAGTGTCGGGCATGAGAAAAAATAATTGATACAGATCATTTAATAAATCTTAAAGGGCTTTTGCAGAGGAATGCAATGGCCCTTTTTCTTTTTTCCTATCCATAATATGTACGTCTATTCATATTTTTTAGAATTCATGTCCTCATTTTCTACTAGTGTTTTCAATTAGTGAAGACTACCAATGTTTTCTGCTAGTAGAATTCTTTTTGGTTTTTTTAGGTCACAAAATTTTTAGCTAGAACACTAATTGTTACTTTAGTTTTGAACAGAGAAAAAATATCTTGGTTGCAAACTTCACATATTAATTAATTGGATTTTCAGAGTTCTAATAAATTATTTATGGCAATCAAAATGTATCTTTTCTCCTAAAAAAATATTGAGCTAGCAAAGGCCGGCTCAATATTTTTTCTTTCGTTTGACCACGTTGTGATTGAGTGGGTTGGATCTTAATTTTTTGAATTTGCTATGATAACTGTTGGAACCGAATCGCTCTTTGAATACTGATCAATTAGAGTATTAAAGCCAGAATCACCTGGCGTGATCTTTTGAAATTCTTTTCTCCATTAAAGAATTTCAATTTCAATTTTGTATTAATTTATCCCAAGTATTCCTATGTTTTTACTAGCTGTCATGGTCTTGATAGTCCATAATAAACATATATTGCTCGTTGAGGAGGTATGCCATTAACTATGCACCACTAATAGAGTTATACTCCACAAAGTCCAATTTGAAAATGAAATTGTAGTTATTGATTAAAGCTTATTCTAAAAACGGAAAACGTGGTGCTTAATTTATCTCTCCACCGCAACTACTACCTGCTCCAGCTGTACATCCATAGCAATGCTGGCTTACAAGAATTTCTCTTTTCATCAATGCCTCCACATCAAACTCATCTATGTGTTTTGAATTTGCAGCCACTTTCATGTCAAGCATTTGGTTGAAATCACAATCATACACATATCCATCCCAACTTACAGAAATTGTGTTGGTACACATGAGACCACTGACAGTCATTGGATTAAAAGCATTGATGAGTTTTTCCATGTATTCTTCGTAATTACCTGTCTCTAACAAGTAATCCAAAAACCTACTTACAGGCAAGTTCGTAATAGCATAAAGTTCATTGAACACAATGTCAAATTTTCTCTTCAATTGCCTTTTGAACTCGCTTTGTAATTGCTCTTGTGAAGAGGGCAGAAAAGCACCATTTGGATTGTACACTAGATCGAGAATTAATCCTGATCCTTCGACTCCATAACCTACTTCATTCAACATTTGAAGTGCTTTAATAGAATCTTCAAATACGCCATCTCCTCTTTGATTGTCTGTACGAGATTTTGAAAAATAAGGCAATGAAGAAACGACATGTACCTTATTCTTTTTAAAGAACTCAGGAAGGTCGTGGTATTTTTTATTGGCTCTTATGATGGTAAGGTTGCATCGGTTCATCACCTTGATTCCAAGGGCGCTTACTTCTTCCACAAACCATCTAAAGTGCGCATTCATTTCTGGTGCTCCACCTGTGATGTCAACCGTATGAATGCTTGGTATTGTTTTTATAATGGCAAGGCATTTTTCAAGTGTAGCCTTATCCATGTTTTCTTCTTTTCGATCGGGTCCAGCATCAACATGGCAATGAGCACATGTTTGATTGCAAAGTTTACCGATATTGATCTGAAAGATCTCAATCGATGTAGGCTTGATCTTACCTAAATCATGTTGCTGTAACATTTTGGAAAAGGTAATCTGGTCTTTGCCCAGAAGATCTTTATCTGCCAAAACATTTAATTGCATAAAGGAATCAGATAATTCTTTTCCTCTTGCTTTTAGCGATTTTGTTTTTTGCTTAATTGCCATTTACATTGATAGTTTTTTGACGTGATTCATCATCTGTACTCCATAGACCAAGCTTGATCCACTCTTAATTGCTGCAGCCACGTGCACTGCTTCCATCATTTGTTCTTCATCTGCTCCTTTCTCCATACATGAAGAAGTATAGGCATCTATACAATAAGGACATTGAACCGTGTGAGAAACAGCCAAAGCTATGAGGCATTTTTCTCTTTCAGTCAATGCCGTATCTCCTTTAAAAACAGTATTGTACCATTTAAAAAATTCGCCACCCATTTCCTCTTGTAATTCAGTGATTTTACCAAATTTCTTGAGATCTTCTGCTTTAAAGTATGAATCGGACATAGATTTACTTGATTAACTTGTTAAAACTAAATAAGTTATCAAATCTAGCTCATAATTGTCAATATTTTGGTTCTGGTAAAGACATATTAAATTTAATCGTTGCATAATTTAACCTTGATCTCGACTTATCTCAAGTTTTTATTTATCTTAAGACAAACATAAAACCATGGATATCAGTCATTTAAGGTGGAGGAGGCTGAATGGTGACAGAATTGAAGAGCCGATCAAAGAGCGCGTTGAAAAGATCCTTCTTCACGAGCAATCAATTGGAAATAAGATCAAAGTCTGTATTGGGACAGATTCTCAACGCAAAGGGAAAATCACAGAATTTGCCACTGTCATCGTCTTCTTGCGTGAGAAAAAAGGAGGTTTTATGCTCATCTCAAATTTCAAAAGACCCAACATCACCTCACTCAAAGAACGGATGATTCTCGAGGTGTCTAAAAGCGTTGAAGTGGCCTATCATTTATGCGACATGTTTGACGCCTACGATGTTGAATTGGAGGTGCATGCTGACATCAATACAGATCCGCACTTTAAATCGCATTTAGCTTTAAAAGAGGCGATGGGTTATATACTAGGAATGGGCTTTGGATTTAAGGCCAAGCCAGATGCGTTTGCAAGTAGCAGCTGCGCCGACAAGGTTATTTAGCCTTTCGGCAAATGTTGGTTTGGACTTCATTTCTCACTGCCAATTTATTGTAATTAATTCCACTTTTGTTAAGCATTTGAAGTTAATTACTCAGCCTTTCGGCAAATGTTTTCATGGCTGTTTTCCAATGAGATTTCTTCAAGTAATGACACCAATCAAGCAGTTGCTTTACCTCTATACTGAGATTAAAACAAACCAAGCAATTGGTTAACAAGTATCCCTGAATGTGACGATTGGCTCTGCATTTAATAAAATAACTCTAAAAATCTTTAAATACTATGGTTTTCAAGTCAATTTGATCCTTTAAATTGATAATAAAATCACTAGTCTTTCGTCAATTTCCTTACTTTTGAGCAAATTAAAACAACCAGAATGAGAATTTTATTCACACTTATGTTTGTTTGTGTTGCTCTGTTTTCGCAAGCACAAATGAACGCTATTCAATTTGAAGAATACGATCTTGACAATGGATTGCACGTTATTCTTCATGAAGATCACTCTACACCAATCGTAGCTGTATCCATCATGTATCATGTAGGATCTAAAAATGAACAACCAGACAAGACGGGTTTTGCACACTTCTTTGAGCACCTTTTATTTGAAGGCTCTGAAAATATCGAAAGAGGAGAGTACGATAGTTATGTCGAAAAAGCTGGAGGTACATTGAATGCCAACACTACCTACGATAGAACTTTCTACTTTGAAATCCTGCCTTCCAATCAACTGGAACTAGGACTATGGCTTGAGTCAGAAAGACTATTGCATGCCAAGGTCGAGAATAAAGGTATTGAAACGCAACGTGAAGTTGTAAAAGAAGAAAGAAGACAAAGAGTTGACAACCAACCCTATGGTTCATTATTACAAGAAACAATGAAAAGAGCATTCAGTGTTCATCCATATCAATACACCGTGATTGGTTCGATGGAGCATCTTGATGCAGCAGTGGAGTCAGATTACATAAATTTCTACAAAGACTTTTATGTTCCAAATAATGCAGTGCTTTCTATCGCTGGAGATATTGATCCTGCCCAAGCAAAGGTTTGGATTGAAAAATATTTTGCTGGAATCCCAAGAGGGAACGGAGAGATTTATAGACCGACTGTGGTTGAGCCACCTTTGGGCGGAGAGGTAAGAGATACTGTTTATGATAACATTCAGTTACCAGCAGTCGTTCAAGCATATAGAAGTCCAGCCCAAGGGACTGACGATGCTTATGCTATGGAGATGCTATCTACTTTGCTTTCACAAGGAGAAAGTTCTAGATTGAATAAGAGATTGGTTGATGAAGAACAAAAATCTTTGTTCATTGGAAATTTCATGTTGAATCTTGAAGATCCAGGAGTTTCATTGGTATTTAGTATTTGTAACAATGGCATTGAACCTGCCGATGTAGAAGCTAGCATGGATAATGTAATCAATGAAGTCAAGACAGATTTGATCGATGATAAAGAATTTCAAAAGTTAAGAAATCAAATCGAAAGTAATTTTATTAGCTCAAATAGTAGAGTAGCAGGTATTGCAGAAAGTTTGGCCAACTACCATATGTACTTTGGAGATACAAATCTTATCAATACAGAGATTGATAAATATTTGGCCGTGACCAGAGAAGACATACAAAGAGTTGCGAATAAATATTTTGCAAAGGACAATAGAGTAGTACTATACTATCTGCCTAAGGTTGAAGAAATGAAGCCATAATCTATAAATCAAAGAAAATAATAAAGATGAAAACATATAAAATTATATTACTTGCTTTGGTTTCAGCTTTCACATTGACGATGTGTACGCCGAAAACGACTGAGTCTGTAACGATGGTCAAGGAGGAAATGAGCGAAGTAAAAGAAATGGTCAAAGAAGTTGATCCAGCCTTGTTATGGAGATCGGAGGCACCAAGTGCTGGGGCTGCAAGAAAAATCCAATTAGGTAACTACAATACATTTACACTTGCCAACGGACTTGAAGTAATCGTTGTTGAAAACAATAAACTACCAAGAGTGTCTTATTCAATGTCATTGAAAAACAATCCATTGATTGAAGGAGCACAAGCCGGATACGTATCGATAGCAGGGGATATGTTGAGTAGAGGAACAAAGTCTAGAACAAAATCAGAAATTGATGCTGAGGTTGATTTTATCGGAGCACAATTAAGCTCCTATTCAGGAGGCGTATTTGCTGCCTCATTGACAAAGCACAAGGAAGCATTACTTGAATTGGCGACGGACGTATTATACAATCCTGTATTTGACGAGACTGAATTTGAGAAGCTAAGAACGCAATACATATCTGGTTTGCAGACCCAAAAGTCAGATCCTAACAGCATGGCATCCAATGTTGCCAATATCGTTAACTATGGCCGCAATCACCCATACGGGGAAGTGCAGACTGAGTCTTCTCTTCAAAATATCAAATTGAAAAGCTGCAAGCAATACTATACAGATTTTTTCAAACCCAATAACGCTTACTTAACGATCGTAGGTGATGTGACATTAGAAGAAGCGAAAGCGGATGCAGAAAAATATTTTGGATCATGGGAAAAAGGCGATGTGCCAAGCAATGAATATGGAATGCCTCCTGCACCTGTAGAAACCAATGTGGCATTTGTAAACAAAGAAGCTGCGGTACAATCTGTAATCAATATAACTTATCCGGTAGATTTAAAGCCAGGTAGTGATGATGCTATTGCTGCTGGATTGATGAATTCAATCTTAGGTGGAGGTATTTTCTCTGGAAGATTGATGCAGAACCTAAGAGAAGACAAAGCATACACGTATGGAGCAAGATCAAGATTAGGAACTGATAACTTGGTAGGAGAATTTGTCGCTTTCGCTAGTGTGAGAAATGAAGTTACAGATAGTTCAGTTACTGAATTTATCTACGAATTAGAAAGAATGATCACGGAACCAGTTTCAAAAGAAGATCTACAATTGGCCAAGAATTCAAATGCAGGAGCATTTGCAAGATCATTGGAAAGCCCACAGACATTGGCTAGATATGCGCTGAATATTGTAAAATTTGATCTGCCAACAGATTATTATGAGACATATTTAGAAAAACTTGAAGCAGTATCTGTTGCAGATATCACCTCAATGGCTAAGAAATATATCAGACCAGGTAATGCAAATATTGTCGTGGTAGGAAATAAGGATGAAGTTGCAGATAAGTTGAAAAAATTTGATGCAAATGGAGAAATTGATTTTTATGACGCTTTTGGAAAGAAGCTAGAAATTGTAGAAACAATTCCTACTGACATCACCACTACACAGATTATTGGTAATTACATTGCAGCAATAAGCCCATCCGCTAAAATGGAAGATATTAAGTCGTTGCACCAAGTATACTCAATGTCCATTCAAGGTCAACCAATCGAAGTAAACATGTTCATCAAGGACAATACTAAGTTGGCGATGCAGATGAAGATGATGGGTAATGTCATGTCAGAACAGAGATTTGATGGAATGAAAGCACAGGTGTCAGGCATGGGTCAAGAGACTCAAGTAATGACAGAAGGTGCGATGTATGATCAATTGAAGTCTCAAGTAAAAATCATCGAGCAAAGATTTTATGAAGAAGATGGTTATGATCTTGAGCTAAAAGGAATCGAAGAAATAGAAGGACAACAAGTATATAAGGTAGGTGTAACTTCTCCCAATGGAGTAAAGTCAACAGAATTTTACAGTGTTGAAAATGGATACTTAGTAAGAACTGTAAAAGTTGATACAGAAACTGGAAAAGCTACGATGGTTACGTTATCAGACTATCAAGAACAGGGTGGATATATGTTCCCGATGAAAATCACAACAGAAGGTGCTGCACCTTTCGTATTAGAGATGATCGGAAAAGAAACGAATATCAATCCAGAACTCTCAGATGATCTTTTCTCAATAGAATAAGGTTATTATGAACGTTGGAAATTTTTAAATTTCAAGGGCACTCATTACCATGGGTGCCCTTTTTTTGTTTCTTGTGTAGCCATTCATCAAATGTGCTTTAGCAAAAAAGTAGTGAAGTTTCTAAAGCTTATAAATGATAGTTGGTAGAAAGGATTGTAAAAGCCCTTAGTAATTCAATCTATAAATACATTCGTATTCATAAGGCTCTTGCTCAGTTACCAAAGTAGAAGGAAATGTATTGTGGTTGGGTGAGTCAGGAAAGTGTTGCGTTTCAAAAGCAAAAAACTGCTTCTTACCAGTAAAAAACTGCATGCCTGGCTGATTTGTAAATACCTCCAAGGTCAAGTCTGTGGTCGGGCAATAAGCTGCTGCCGCTAAGTCCATTAGATTGGGATTGGACAATATAAAGTTATGGTCAAAAACCCTGTTTTTGAGTCGTTGAAATATGGACATATTGAAATCTCCAATGGGTGAGATGATGCTCCCAGTTGGAATGTTCTCGTCGTTTAATTCAAGTGCTCCTTTGGAATCAATCATGAAAAAATGATTGTCGAGATTGGCTTGATGGTCAAGGTTGAAGTAGCTATGGTTGGTCATACTCATATAGGTATCTTGATCCGTCGTACCGTAAAATTGTATTGAAAGATCATCTTCATTGAGTGTGTAAGTGCATCGAAAGGTTCTATTTCCTGGAAAGCCATCTGCAAGATGATCGGTCTTGGTTTCAAATATGACTTCATTCATAGATTGATTGATCACTGACCATGTTGCTAGATGCAATCCCTTAGGGCCTGAATGAAGGCTATTGTTTCCTTCTGTTTTCTCCAAGTTATAATGGATGCCATTTAGCGGAAAACTTGCTCCGGCGATTCTGTTGGCATAAGGACCTACAGTAGCACCACCATATCTAGAGTTTTCAATAAAACCATTGATATTTGGAAAGGTCTGTACGATTTGCTTATCTCCTAATGGTAATGGAATGATGAACGAGATTATTCTTGCACCAATGGGGTGTAGTTTAAGTCTTATGCCCGAAAGCGAGGTAAGTTCTATGGCACCAGATGGTGTCATTGGGAAGATCTACAAAAGTCTGCAACTTCTTCAAACAAAACATTGATTTGGTCAGCATATAGGTCTGATCCAGCTATATCAATTTCGTTTGTCTTAAGTACACGGGTTACTTCATTCTCCTGAATAACATTTACTTCAACGCTTTCTTCATAGTCAAATTCCAGTCTTATCAAGTTTCCATTTTTTCTTTTGGTGGTTTCTATCCCGTAGAATTCCGCTAGATTAAATGAGTACAAAATGTCGCGACTATCAAAATCTGACCTTTTAACAGCAGATTCTCCGATGAGCATAGCACACTCGCACCTGTTGTCTTCAGAAAATTCAATTTCCTTATTAATTACATTGAATGGGTAAGTATTAGACTCCGCATTGGTAAGAATATCAATGATATCATCTACCATTTCGTCAAAATCCTCAACATTTACATCCGAAGTCTTTTCTTTTGACTTACGAAGTTTCCAAAGGATTTTGTCTTTTGCTGACTGCTGACCACTGCAAACAGTAGCGAAAAGACTAAGCGTTAATATGAAGAATAATTGTTTCAAGAGTTATAGTAATATAAATTTAAACTGTTATTTTTGTTTTCAAATCAAATTATAAATTTTTAACATATATTATAATTCTAATTTATTATGAAAAAATACATTTTAAGCCTGATAATGTGTCTTGGTTTACTTACCACTCAAGCACAGGTGAAAACTCCTGCCCCGAGCCCGCTAAGTAAAGTTGAACAGAGTGTTGGGTTGACTGACTTTACATTAGAATATTCAAGACCAGGTGTCAAGAATAGGACTATTTTCGGAGATTTGGTTCCTTACGGAAAGAAATGGCGTACTGGTGCTAATCGTGCGACAAAAATTGGCTTCAATAATGACGTAAAGTTAGCAGGTGTTGATGTTGTTGCTGGTCAGTATGCTATCTACTCAACTCCGGGTGAAGATATGTGGACAATCTACTTGTATACAGATACAAGCGGTGGTGGAGTTCCAAAAGAATGGGATGATTCTAAAGTAGCTGCTCAATTTGACATTAAGCCGACAAAATTGAGTCAAAAAGTAGAAACAATGACCATCGGGTTCAACGATATCACTACTGGTGGTGCTTCTCTTGATTTGATGTGGCATGCAACAAAAGTTTCGATTCCTGTCGATGTAAGATCAGACGAAATGGTAATGTCATCCATTGAGAAAACAATGGCTGGTCCTTCTGCTGGAGATTATTACAATGCTGCTAGATACTACAGAGAGTCTGGAAAAAACCTAGAAACTGCCAAAGAATGGATGGATAAAGCAATGGCTGTAAATGGTAATTCAGAGAAATTCTGGATGGTTAGACAACAAGCTTTATTATTGGCTGACATGGGCGATAAAAAGGGCGCTATAGAATTAGCGAAGAAATCAATGGAACTTGCCAAAGCTGCAGGAAACGATGATTACGTTAAAAATAACGAGAAGTCTATCACTGAATGGATGAAATAAAAAATAGTAAATACAACTATCAAGGGCTAGATGCACATCTAGCCCTTTTTTTATGCCTTTTTATCATCAATCTTTACCGCATAATACGATCTTTGCAACATGCTTTTGTATCCCGATGACATATTTGAAAAATTAGAGTTTGATAAAATTATCGAACTCACCAAAACCTATTGCAAAGGTGAACGTGCAAAGGAAATTTTAAACAAACCCGCCTTGTTCAATCAGAAGGACAGGGTAGAACGCATGTTGTCTGAAGTGCAAGAGCTCAAGAAGATGATTGAAGACGGGAATCGTATTCCTCTGCGTGCTTATCAAAGTATAGATCAACCTCTATTCTGGTTGCGTAAAATTGACTTCGTTTTAGAGATCGAAAATATATTAATGATCTATGACCACATCTGGTCGGTGTATGAGCTATGTGAAATTTTTAAAGATCCACTGAATAAAAAGAAATATCCGCACATGACTGTGATTATGGATCAAGTGGATTTTGACGAGCAATTAATAAAACAGTACAGCAAAATTTTCAATGAAGAAGCGGATATAAAACCGACAGCTTCCCCCGAATTGAACGCAGTTGTTAAAATGATCAATTCTAAGCAAAAAGAATTGAATAAAACTTTTGATAGATTGTCCAATGAGTTTGCCTCTCAAGGATTATTAAATGACAACAAAGAAACTTTAAGAGGAGGTAGGAGAGTGATGAGTGTTCCTGCCGAGAATAAGCGAAAAATCAAAGGTATTATCCATGACGAATCCTCAACGGGCCGGACTGTATTCATAGAACCAGAAGAAGTTCTATATATAAACAATCACTTGTTGGAACTTGAGGCGCAAAAGCGTCATGAGATTAGAAAAATATTGAAAGAACTATGTGGAATGTTGCGGCCTTTTGCCGACGACTTTGAGATCTGGCAGAAGATCATCGTACGATTGGATTTGATAAACGCAAAAGCAAATCTGGCGATTCAATACGATGGTCATAAACCTGAAATTTCTGACCAACACATTCTAGAATTTAAAAAAGCCTACCATCCACTTCTTTTTCTGCTTCATGAAAAGCAAAACAAAAAAGTGATTCCATTTAACATGAATCTCGATAGAGAAAAACGTGTATTGGTGATCAGTGGACCCAATGCAGGTGGGAAGTCAGTAACCATGAAGGCAGTAGGACTTATGTGCATGATGGTCCAAAGCGGAATGCTGATTCCTGCCTTGCCTGAAAGTAAGTTGGGACTCTTTAGTCATATATTGGTAGATATAGGTGATCAGCAATCATTGGAAGATGATCTGAGTACTTATAGTTCAAGATTGAAGAACATGGAAGTCTTCCTAAAACGAGCAAGTTCCAAAAGCTTGTTTTTAATCGATGAATTTGGAAGTGGTACCGATCCAAAGCTTGGTGGAGCAATAGCTGAAGCAATACTGGATGAGCTGAATCGAAAGAAATCACTCGGATTGATAACCACACACTATTCCAATATCAAAATGTATGCTTATAATAGTCCCAATTTGATCAATGGTGCAATGGAATTCAATAAAGAAGAATTGTTTCCAACCTATAAGTTGATATTAGGGAAGCCAGGCAGCTCATTCGCTTACGAAATAGCCAAGAGCGTTGGACTATCTGAGAAGATATTGAATAAAGCCAAAAACAATGCTGGCGAAGGTGCAAAAGAAATTGATGATTTATTAAATGATCTGCAAGAAGAAAAGCGGATGTACGAAAAACGCCTTGCTGAAAACGAAAAGGAAAAACAAAAACTTCAGCGGCTGATAAATTCATATGAAAATGCATACGGAGATCTCGAGTTCAAGAAGAAAAAATTAAAACTAGAAAAGAAAGAAGTAAAGTTGAATGAGCTGAATGTCAATGAGACTGAATTAAATAAACTGATCAAAGAACTCAAGGAAGAAAGGAAAAAAGAAAAAGCCGAGGTCTTGGTCCAAAAGGCAGAAGCTCTTTCCAAGAAAATCAAAGAACAAAAGGAAGAGGTTTATGAAAATCTCGATGGACTGAAAGAAGAAATATATTATAACGACGATTTTGATCCTTCTACATTGAAAGTAGGCGATTTTGTAAAGCTGCGTACTGGCGGTGATCCTGCAGCCATACTATCCATTAAAAAAGGAGTAGCTTCTTTGTCAATGGGCTACATGAAATTAAATGTCCCAATAAGAGATTTGGTTCCTGCCAAAACCCCAATGCAAATCAATGCCCGCAAGTCTGTTCAAACCACAACGGTAAAAAATCCAATGGCTTTAGAAAGTAAATTGGATGTGAGAGGTTATACAATGAAAGAGGCTGTAGACAATGTTCAAGAATTTGTAGACAATGCTTTGATGAGCAATATACCTAGCCTTAGAATCATTCACGGAAAAGGGACAGGCGTACTAAGGAAAGCAATCTTAGAAAAACTTAAGGAATACAAAGACATTAAAGAAGTTTGGCACCCATCTGATGAATCAGGAGGAAATGGAGTGACCATTGTCGATTTTTAAAATGACATACTTAAACCTACACCATGAGTTGTAGGTCCAAGATGAAAAGAAATATCCTCGTCCACATCAAACTCCATCAAATGCCTGTCGACAAAAGCATCTGCGATATTTAAAACATGAGCAACAGCCAAAGCAATGATAGAATAATCCCGGTATTGCTTAATGGTATCCCTCCTTTGTTTTAGACCCGCTACATTGGCCGGTGTGTACCCACCAAATTGATCGATTTCTCCTCTTACCAATCCTTTAAATCCTAAATCCAATGTTTTATGGAAATCATTAAAGAATACGATAAAACCGATAGCAGTTCCTTCAAGTCCTAATACAATTGGAACCTTAATCCACTTCTTATTGTAAACTTGGCCACCTCCAGGAATAATAGCTGAATATAAAGCTGCACGTCCTGGATTTCCTTCAAACATACTAAAGAATCCATTTTCGTTTCTAGGAACATTGTCAGCATATTCTATATTGCTGCCAATAAGCGTTGAATCTTGACTTAAGCCAGTTTCTTCAATCTGAGAATAAGCTGCAGATATGCTCAAACTGAATACAAAAAGGAAATAATATTTGACGTGCTTAATCTTCATTATTAGTTGTAACGCAGACCTATTGACCAGAATTTTGTTTTTCAATGGCTTTTTTAAGATAATAGTACGTATCCATTTGTGAGCGAACCGGAATATCAGAACCAGACTTACGGTAGTTGTTGTTCTTTTTGTAATGTATTCTTCTTGATTTTACATTGTCGTCAATCTGAATCTGAATGATATCTTTTATTTGCTTTTTGATTTTTTTGTCAAAAATTGGAATCATCGTTTCAATTCTATGGTGAAGATTTCTAACCATCCAATCAGCAGAGGATAAAAATATTTTTTCATCACCCCCATTTGAAAATATAAATACTCTTGAGTGTTCAAGGAATCGATCTATCACTCCAAATGCTGTGATATTATCACTCACTCCAGGAATCCCTGGAACGATGCAGCATATCCCTCTGATGATCAATGTAATTTTAACCCCTTTGCGATTGGCATCGTAAAGAAGATTAATCATCTCACTATCTTCTAAACTATTCATCTTTAGTACAATAGATGACTCAATGCCTTTATCTGCATTTTTCATTTCTTGTTTTACCAAGTTGATTAGCTTCTTTTTTAGTGAAAAAGTTCCTACAGCTAAGTGCTCAAATGCTTTCTTTGGGCGTTTCTTGGTTTCTAGATAATTGAAAATGGCAATACATTCTTTAAGAAGTTTTTTATTAGATGTAAACAGACCAAGATCTGAATATACTTTGGCAGTACCTTCGTGAAAGTTGCCTGTTGAGAAATAGGCATAATGTTCATCAACTCCTTGTACACATCTTTTAATCAAAGCCATTTTTGAGTGTACTTTTAGACCAGGCATGCTGTAAAAAACCTTAACGCCGCCTGCTTCTAATTTTTCACCCCATTCGAGATTGGCTGCCTCATCAAATCTTGCTTTTATTTCTATAAATGCAGTCACTTGTTTTCCATTTTCAACAGCCTTAATCAATGCGTTCATTATTTTTGACTTCTTAGCCACACGATATTGAATGATTTTGATATGCGTAACATAAGGGTCAATAGCTGCTTGTTCAAAGAAATTGACAACGGGCTTGTAAGAATGAAAAGGAACATGGAGCAAGAAATCTTTCTCTTGCATGTTGGCAAATATTCGTCCATTGTTTAATTCCTCAATTTGTAAAGGTGCAAGTGATTTTTCAGACAAACTTTCAAGACCAAAATTTGGAAATTTGAAAAAATCGGAGTTGTTGTGATATCGACCTTCCGGTAAAACATCAAAATTATCCAACTCAAATACATCTTTTAATACTTCTAAAACATCCACGGGCATTTCTCGATCATACACCAATCTAGATGCTGGACCTACGTTTCTTTTGGTTAAATTTTTCTTGATTTTAGCAACCAAGTCACCTTCAAATTCATCGTCAATATACAACTCTGCATCTCTGGTTAATTTGATACTAAAGCTATCAATGATGGTGAAACCTGGGAAAATGAAACGCTGGCAATGTCTAATAACATCATCCAATAAAATGATGTTGTTTCTATCTTTTTTATCTGAAGGCAAAATGATAAACCTTTTTTGAAACTCTGATGGTACTTTTACAATCCCATATCGTTCTTCGCCTTTTGGTTTTTCTTCATCGCTTAGTTGAAGTACCAAATACAAAGCTCCATTATTTAGAAAAGGACGAATTTTCTTTTCCATCAACACCAATGGTTGGACATATGGGATCAGGTTCTCATTGAAATAATCTTCGACAAAATCAATTTGATTCTTTTTTAAATCCTTCATTCGCAGGATCCGGATATCATGAGACTTGAGTTCTGGTGTGATCAGAGATTCAAGAATGTATGAAAACTCCTCTTGCTGGGCGTTTACGGTAGAAAGTACTTCATTCAGAAGCTCTTTCGGTTCAAAATCTAAGATTTTTTGGGTTTTTTTACCCACTTTGATAAGATTCTTGAGATTTGCCACTCGTACTCTAAAGAATTCGTCCAAATTTGCTGAATAGATGGCGAGAAACTTGATCCTCTCGTAAAGGGGTACTGTTTTATCGCTTGCTTCTTGTAAAAGCCTGTAATTGAACGATAACCAGCTTAAATCTCGATGTATATATGGGTAGTTTTTGCTCAAAATTGCTTTTGTCCTAGATTCTCATATTTATCAATTCGAATATTAGACTTTTATGAGGATATTACCATATTTTCGATCTCATTATTCGATAAAAAATTAAAATTAAACAATTCCATGAGAAAGAATATTGCAGCAGGAAACTGGAAGATGAATACTGATTTGAGTTTCGGACAAGATTTTGTCAAGAAAATCAATGATTTTGAGCTTCCTTCAGATGTCACAGTAATTATTGGAGTTCCTTTCCTTTCAATTGCTGGATTGGTTCCTGTCTCTGGAAAAATATCAATTGCTGCGCAAAATTGCCATCAAGAGGAGTCAGGAGCATATACTGGTGAAATATCCGCTAGCATGTTAAAAAGCGTCGACTGTAAATATGTCATTTTGGGACACTCTGAAAGAAGGCAATATTTTAGCGAAACAGATGAACTGATCCTTGCCAAAATGCACAAGGTGATGGAGCATGGAATGAAAGTAATTTACTGTTGTGGAGAACCTCTTCATGTAAGAGAGAAGGAAGAGCAGGCTGTATTTGTTGAAAACCAATTGAAAGACAGTATTTGCAAACTGACCAAAGAGCAGATGGAAAATGTAATCATTGCTTACGAACCAATCTGGGCCATCGGAACTGGTAAAACAGCAAGTCCTGATCAAGCACAATCCATGCACAAACACATAAGAGGAATTCTACTAAATACTTTCGGAGAAAACACAGCAGCTGAAACATCAATTCTATATGGCGGATCTGTAAAACCAGCCAACGCCAAAGAGATATTTTCTAAAGCAGATGTTGATGGAGGCTTAGTGGGTGGTGCTTCTTTGAAACCAGATTCGTTTCTTGATATTATACAGTCATTTTAGCGTTTACACTTTTTTCTTTCTGGTTGAACATTTTTTCTATTTGCTCATAGCGAAAATCAAAAATCTGTTCAAGCTGTCTTCTTACAAACAACTTGTCAGCGATGCCTCCAAGAAGAAAAGGGGAGATACTGTAATGTACAATGTCAGTCATCAAAGTACCTTCTGGAACTGTTTCAAAATAATGTTGATGGTGCCATAATTTATATGGTCCAATCAATTGGTTGTCCACAAATCGATAAGGAGCTTTTACATTTGTGATTTCTGTCATCCATTTCATAGGAATACCTAGCATAGGGCTCACCTTGTAGGTGATGATCTGGCCTTCGTATGCTTTTTCAGGAATCTCACTGGTGATGACAAAGTTCATCGATTTTGGTGTGATCTTGGTTAGATTCTTGGGACTTGAGAAAAACTCCCAAGCCTCATCAATACTTACCTTTATTAACTGCTTCCTCTTTAATGAATTATAGTGCATGAAGGTTTAACACCAATAAACCAAAGTTGTTCAAAAAAAATAGGGTCAAGTAATATTAATTACCGACCCTATCTATAAATCCGTGTTTGTTTGTCTCTATAAGAAAATGAATTTACCTCTGGCTCCGCAACTCGCTTTTCCGTAGTATCCAATCCCCCAATTCATCTCAAAAACAATTCCCGCAAAGAAAGGCACTGTCTGGGTATATCCATTGTCATATAAACCGTCCTGGAGTACAGGTAATCCAATCGGTTCTCCATCCGCTTGTGTAAGCATGTCCGTAATTCCATATTCAAATCTTAATCCGAAGATTCCACTAAATCTACCATCTGTCCCAATAAGGTAAGTCCCAAATCCTAGAACACCAGAGTATACTTGATCTTCATAGAACGATGCAAAATCACTCGTTGTTCCATCAGCATTTCTGTTGTCTACATTTCTTATGAAACTTGCTTTTGGCCCAATCTCTAAATATCCTCTGTATCTGCTTAGTCTGTAAAGTAAATATAAATCTGTGCTTGACCACTCTGTTATTAAGTTTGGACCAACACCACCATCATTTTCAAAACTTGATTCTGCTTGTCCAAAAAGAACATCAACGGTTATTCCATGATCTTCAAAATTGAATCCAACCTTTCCACCAAATGAAAATCCAGTTGAAATATCATACGTCCACAATGGGTGATCACTTACTGCTTGATTAAGCAACGAGGTTGCTCCCGTCTGTGCTTTAATACCAGCATCAATGTAAAAACTTTGAGCTGATAATGTTCCGGCAAATAAGACCGATATTAATATAGTAAAGTACTTCATAAGTATTATTTGATTACAAGATATTATAAAATTTTTAAATATTTAAAAAAGGCTACTTTTTACTAGCCTTTGTGAATCCTTTGTATCCTTCTGTCATGTTGTATGAATTCATAAAACCCAGTTCTCTCATCTTAGAGACAGCTTTTCCGCTTCTTCCCCCTGACTTACAATAGACAATATAAGTACCTTTTTTATCCAGCTTGTCTATTTCAGATTCAAAAGATGGTTTGTTTACATCAATATGCATCGCATTTGGATAAATTCCTTTCGATACCTCTTTTTCGGTTCTTACGTCTAGGATCTTAAGATTGGGATTTGATTTAATCATAACAAGTGCTGTCTTGGCATTGATATCCATATTTTGGTTGCCACCAACAGTTACTTTTTGTCTGATCACATTTCCGTCTCTTACGGCTGGTCCAGTTTTTACATTCTTGTTAGATGACGTCTGTTCAGTCTTTGCTTTTGAATCAGTTTTTGCCGCTGTATCTTGTTTGCAAGAAGACAGTAACCCGATTGCAAAGATCACCAATAATAGTTTTTTCATGTTATATATTTTATATCCTTTAATTGCTCGTTTTGTTGCACTACAAACCAATCACATCGTTCATGGAATAAATGCCATTCTTTCCGTTAATCCATTTGGCTGCTGTCACGGCGCCTTGCGCAAAAACAACACGATCAGTTGCAGAGTGAAACATGCTGAGTGTTTCATATTCAGACTCATAGGTGACAGTATGGTCTCCATTTACTTCTCCTTCTCTGATTGCATTGATCGGAAGCTCAACAGGTCTGGGGCCATCTTCACTTAATTTCCAACCATCATATCCTTTATGGTTCCGGATGATTCCATTTGCGATGGTCAACGAAGTGCCACTGGGTTTATCTATTTTATGCATGTGATGTACCTCATCTATTTTTACTTTAAAGTCTTGACGCTCCATCAATTTGGCAAGTCGCTTGTTCATTTCAAAAAAGATATTCATCCCTAGGCTGAAATTACTTGCATATAGAAAGCCAGTGTCATTTTTTGTAAAAAGTGCTTTGGCCTCTGTTAATAAGGAGGTCCAACCAGTTGATCCACATACAGTAGGGATTTTGAACTCAGCCAATTTACTTAGATTACCAAACGCAAAATTTGGACCCGAAATCTCAATAGCAACATCAATATCTTTGAAATTTTCAGCAGTCATATCCGCTACATTATTAGAGTTGATGGTCAAGCCCAAATGTAATTGATTGTCTTGCTCTATCAAGCCTGCAATCTTTTTACCCAGTTTGCCAAATCCAATTATGGCTATATTCATGTTATATCTTCCTTTTTATACATAAAATATCAGCGAAAGTAATAATATAATTTTGATATATATATCTAGTTAGTACATTGATTATAAGCTATATGTGTATGGTGATAATCTTGTATATATAAATATGTTTAATAGGATTGAGTAATTTGTTAAGATTCGACTAATTTTATTATTCAAATTATAATTCCTATGTCTGAAAAAGACGGTGAAAAGAACGAAAGCAAAGGTTGGTTTAGGCGTTTTAAAGATGGTATCCAAACGGCTACCAAATTTAAAAAAGATACCCCAGACGGGCTTTGGCATAAGTGCAAAGGCTGTGGTGAGACAGTAACAATAAAAGAACTTAGAGAGAATTTTTATTTATGTCCTAAATGTGATCACCATACGCGTATCGGCAGTTATGATTACTTCGACATTTTGTTTGATGGAAAGTTTACGACTTACTTTGATGAAATCGTATCCAAAGATTTCCTAGAATTTAAAGATCTCAAACCATACGCAGCCAGGTTAGAAAAAGCTCGCGCCAATACCAATTTGACGGATGCAATTACAGTGGCTCATGGCAAAATAAATAAAAAAGAAATTATCATCGCAGCGATGGACTTTAGTTTTATCGGAGGATCAATGGGGTCTGTTGTGGGTGAAAAAATTTCAAAAGGAATAGACCTTGCCATTGAAATGAGAGTACCCTTTATGATTATTTCAAAATCGGGTGGTGCGAGGATGATGGAATCTGCTTTTTCGCTTATGCAAATGGCAAAGACCTCTGCCAAACTGGCTTTGTTGTCCAGGCATAAAATCCCATTTTTTAGTTTCTTGACGGATCCAACAACAGGAGGAGTTACCGCTTCTTTTGCTATGTTGGGAGACATAAATTTTTCGGAACCAGGTGCCTTGATTGGTTTTGCAGGACCAAGGGTTATCAAAGAAACAATCAAAAGAGATTTGCCAGAAGGCTTTCAAAGTTCCGAGTTCTTACTAGAGCATGGATTCCTAGACTTTATCGTAAATAGAAAAGAATTGAAAGAAAAGATATCAGACTTGCTATTTATTTTTTCTGTTCCTGATTCGATTGATGAGGAGATGGCATAAAGAAAGCAGTAAATTGCTTTTCTAGAGGGTCCAATGTTTCAATCATTTGGTCTAGTATACCGAATCCATACTCATTTACAATCTGAAAGAAGTTTTGTTTTCTTTCCTGTAAACCATTATTCGGAAATAAATTTTGTTGGATTTTCGACATCCTATTTAGTTCTACTTCTTCCTTCCTTTTAATGGCCTTGCTTATCTTCTTTTCTATGGTGTCAATGCCTTTTTCCATTTTACTAACCTCAGCCAATGCTAATTTTTCCAGTGTCGGATCTGCAGTCTTAGCTTTATCGACTGCCACAGACATAAGCTCTCTTAGTCCTTTTTTTTGTTCTTCCAGAGAATACGCAGATTCATTGTTTGATTTCATATAAAGTTTAATGAGATCATCCGGTTGCTGAAAATAATTTTCAAAGGCCATTTTACTTTTTGATAATTGCTTGCTAGCGGCAGAATTGACAAACATGGCAGAACTTCTCCTGATCAACATCGGCAAAGGAATTTCAAAATGTTCAAATTGACTTTTCCTTTCAAGCCAATAAGCAATCTCTCCACCTCCGCCAATATAGGCTAGGTTTGGTAGTATGCTTTCTTGATATAAAGGCCGCATAACGACATTAGGAGAAAATGCCTGTGGATTACTATTGATTTCTTTTTCTAATTCAGACTTGGTCCAACTCTTTGATCCGTTAACAGTAGCATATTCATTTTCTTCAAAAGTTATTCTTGTTCTCTGATCTTCAGTCCTATAGAAAAAATTGATGTTGCGGGCATGTGCTTGTGGCTTCCACCCCAAGGATTGTAATTCCTTTTGCGTCTGCTCAATCAACGCTACACTTGGTTGTTCAAAAATCTCTTTTTTAATAATAGGACCAAATTGATCTTTTAGTCTTTGGTCGTCCATAGACAAAATGACAAGCCCATGTTGTCCAAAAATTTTGTGTGTAAGTGCTCGAGCAAACTCACCGTAATTTTTGCTTCTACTGATGAGAGGTTCTATCTCTTTACGTAACCATTCGGCACCAAAAGAATTGTTGCCCAATTTTGCAGAAACCTCATCGATCACTTGAGACAATCCTTCTGTGGTTAATTGCCCAACAGAACCTCCTTTCCATGAGTCATTGTTCCAACTTATTTCGGTGTCAAATAATTGTATGTGATTAATTTCTTCAAAATCATGATCTTCTCCTCCAGTAATAAAAATGGGAATAAAGTCATATTCAGGATACTTCGTTTTTAGGTTTTTACTAAGATTGATCACAGAAGCGATCTTGAAGATGTAGTAGAGGGGTCCAGTTAAAAGAGATGGCTGGTGTGCCGTTGTAACCGTAAATGTAGTGTCCTTATTGAGCAATTCGATTTTCTCAATCTGCGTATCAACATTTGCGAAAGCGGCGTATTGCTCCTTCAATACTTCAACCAACAATGGTCGATTAATCTTGTGCTCCTTTTTAGTTTTTATTATCTCACCAAAGGAAGAAATGTCTGCATCCCAAGCAAAGAAATTTTTTAGTTTCTGGGGCTCCTTAATGTAAAGCTCGTCCTTGAATGAAAGTTGAGTGAGAAGATCGTAAGAATATTTTTTAATTTCCATTTGACGGAATACTGATATTATTTACGCAAATTTAATTTTTATTTCATGAGAATTATCAAATGTTACAATTCATAAGGCAAAGATTTGTTTCAGGATTGATGTCCTTAGTTTTTATTGTGGTATTAATCACAGGAATTATTTATGTAGCTCCTGTAGACCCAGCGACCTTAAGTTTTGGCCAACAGATGAGTGAAAAAGCACTCGCACTTAAACAAAAAGAGCTAGGATTGGATAAATCTATCGGGAATCAGATACTTTTGTATCTCAATGATCTGTCTCCATTGTCAATGTATAAGGTCGATTCTCCCAAGCTTAAAGAAATAAAGTACACCTCGCTCATTTCGGGTAAAACCAATAAACTAGTAGCCAAGCGGCCATACTTTAGGGAATCTTACCAAACAGGTGATAGAATCTGGTTGATGATTAAAACAGCCATGCCCAATACCATGCTCTTGGCTTTGTGCGCCATCATATTAGCAACAATTTTAGGATTGATCTTAGGAATGGTTGCGGCATTGAACAAGAATACTTGGTTGGATGGATTTATTGTGGCAGTCTCCACTCTGGGATATTCAGTGCCGAGTTACGTAAGTGCCATCATCCTCAGTTTGATTTTTGGATTCTATCTTAAGGAATGGACGCATCTAAACATGCAAGGGTCTTTAATAACACTCAATGATATCGGAGATACTGTAACCCAATGGAAAAACCTGATTTTGCCCTCTATCGCGCTTGGTGTGCGGCCCGTAGCTGTGATTACACAGATTGCTCGCAATGCGATGCTTGATGTCCTGAGTAAGCCTTATGTGCTTACTGCAAGAGCAAAAGGGATGGGCTTAGCTTCAATGATCAAAAAACATGTATTTAAAAATATGATGAATCCCGTGGTAACGACCATCAGCGGTTGGTTTGCTTCTTTATTGGCGGGCGCATTTTTTGTAGAGAGTATCTTTAATTATAATGGAATGGGCTTATTGACTGTAAATGCCCTAATCAATTACGATACGCCCTTATTGCTGGGTTGTATAGTCGTAATTGCAGCGATTTTCATAATTCTGAATCTCTTGGTAGACTTTATTTATCTCTATTTAGATCCAAAGGTCAGATTGAATGAGGCATAAAAAAAGAGCAGAATCGTTATTCTGCTCTTTTGACTTGTAATTTAGGCAATTAAAAAACGTCGGAAATTAGAACGATGTTCCAATTGTAAGTTTAATCTCGCTAGGTCTGTTTTTAAAGCTACTCTCATTATTCCCTCCAAAACGCATATTGTCTCCAAGAGCTTCAAAAGCATGGATGTATCGTACATCCAATGAAAAGATACCTAGATCGACCCCAAACGCTGCTTGACTGCTAAGATTTATTTTAGAATCTTTAGTTTCATAGCCTTGAAGTTCATCAAATTCAGTAATTGTAGCCAAATTGTACCGGATCATTGGACCAAATCCCAATCTAAATCTGTTATATCTAGCCCCTCCTAAGATGGGAACTTCGATATTTCTGAAAGATTCTGTGAAGATTTTTGCTGTTTTGTCCTTCTCCCCAAATCCATTTATGTCATAAGACAACTGAAAATTGGTGTGTTGGACTCCAAACTGGATAAATGCATAGTCAAACGTCTTATCAAAGAAAATTCCAACAGATTTGCTGCTGTTACTTCCTAAAAAGTCGATTTCGTAGGCAATTCCTTCATCGGCCAGGTAGACCAGTACTGATTCAGGCTGCGTAAGACTAGCTCCGATTCCGATTCTAGGGCCGATTTTCCATTTACTTTCTTGTACTGGAAAAACTTCCTCTTGAATCTCATCCAAACTAAGATCTTGAGCTGATAAATTAAAGCATAAAAAGGTGGTGAAAATTGCAGTTAAAATGTGTTTCATTTTTTCGTTTTTAATGCAATTTTTAAAGTGTTGTCTCTGCTGTTGAATGCAGATAAAATTTGTCTATCCAAGAAAATAGTTAGATTTAATTACTTTAAAACGAAGAATCCTTAACTGTTGGCGAATATGGTTCTGTTTGTGGCTATTAAATCCTCTTGCCTCTTAGACGCTGCAAAGATTCATTAAATTATTTTTCCGTGCTTTATTTTAGCTTTAATTGTCAATGCAAAAGACTTAAGTGTAAAGCTTTGTACATTTGCGGCTCAATATTTACTTAAAATGAAGGATAGATACCAACAAAGAGGGGTTTCAGCGGGAAAGGAAGATGTGCATAAGGCCATCAAAAACATGTCCAAAGGGCTTTATGAATATGCTTTTTGTAAAATATTGCCTGACGTAGTGGGTGGTGATGATGAATTTTGCAACGTAATGCATGCCGATACTGCTGGAACCAAGACCAGTTTGGCCTATCTATACTGGAAAGAAACCGGAGATATTTCTGTTTGGAAAGGGGTTGTTCAGGATGCTCTGGTCATGAATTTAGATGATTTAGGAGCAGTTGGGGCTATTCAAGATATTATTATCAGCTCAACTATTGGGAGAAATAGTAAGTTTATCCCCGGAGAAGTTCTAGGGGTTGTCATTAAGGCTGCTCAAGAATTTATTGATCAGATGGCTAGCTTGGGGATTAATTTATACCATTCTGGAGGAGAAACAGCTGATGTAGGAGATATTGTAAGAACCATCGATATCGGCTTTACCACTTTTGGTAGACTAAAAAGATCGGACCTTATTATCAATGATATTAAAGGTGGTGATGTGATCGTTGGATTGTCTTCTTCAGGGCAAGCGAGTTATGAGTCAGCATACAATGGGGGTATGGGCAGCAATGGATTAACTTCTGCTAGACACGATGTCTTGAACAAACATTACGCCAGTGCATATCCTGAATCATATGAAAATTCGATACCAGATGAAGTGGTTTATTCTGGTTCCAAAAGATTGACAGATACTATTCAAATAAATGGACAAGACATCCATGTCGGGAAATTGATTCTTTCTCCCACCCGAACTTATCTACCAGTTTTGAAAGTAATGATGGATGAATTAAAAAATCAAATATCAGGAATTATACATTGTACAGGAGGAGCTCAGACCAAGGTAAAGCACTTTATAAATAACAAACACGTCGTCAAAGATAGTTTAATGGAGGTGCCGCCGCTTTTTCAATTGATCAAAGAAGAAAGCAATACCACTTGGAAAGAGATGTACAAAGTATTCAACATGGGGCATAGATTAGAGGTATATCTTCCTCAGCAACATGCTCAGACCATCATTGACATTGCCAATCGATTTGATATTGAAGCACAAGTAATTGGTTACGTTGATGACGCTTCTGAAAATAAAGTGTCGATCACCACTCCAGGTGGAGTAGTAGAATACTAAACTTTGATCTTGTAAGATTAATTACTTGTTGTTTTGCTTGTCAGCCCATTTGTTTTTTGCAAGTTCTTGCAAGTCAGTAACTGTATCTGTCTCATCAACGATTTCTTGCCCCAATAAGGTTTCAAACAAATCTTCCATACTTACAAGACCTACAATGTTGCCAAACTCATCATTCACAACGCTAAGATGTTGTTTTTGCTTTGTGAGGGAGTTAAACAATTCGGGGAGTGGAGTAGAGTCAGAAATGAAGTTTACTGGTTTTTTAATGTCACCAATAAGTGTCTCATTTTTATCTTCTGCCAGAAGTTCTAAAATTTTGTCCTTAAGTACAATTCCTGTAATATTATCAGTTTGCTCAGCATACACAGGAATTCTTGAAAAAGGAATATTTTTATGGCTATTGTAAAATTCTTTTAAGTTTTGGTTTTCATTGGCCATAAAGCCAACGGTCTTTGGAGACATGATATCTCTGACCGTTTGTTTTTCAAAACTAAGCAGGTTGTTTATGATGGTACTTTCATTTGCCTTGAGCGCTCCACTTTCAGATCCTTCTAGGGTAATGGCTAAGATGTCTGATCTACTCAAAACACTTTTCTCTTTATCAGATTTCAATCGCTTTGTGATCAATTGTGAAATCCATACCAATGGTGCAAGTAAGAAGAGCAAAATTTTAAGGGTAGAAACGGTAAATGGTGCTAAGCCTTTCCAATTGTTTGCTCCTATTGTTTTTGGGATGATTTCTGAAAGTATCAAAATGGCTAAGGTCATAACCACTGCGACAATTGTTTCATAGCTCAAGGCAAATGATCCAATTTCAATATTCTTATCATTCCAGATAGATGCAGCCATTGAACCTACTCCGATTGCCCCTACAGTGTGCGCAATGGTATTCAATGTTAAAATTGCTGACAATGGACGATCGATATCTTCCTTGTATTCTTGAAGTGCCAATCCGGTGGATGATCCTTTACGAAGCTCTGCGCTGATATAGTTAGGGGTTATACTTAATAACACTGCTTCCAATATTGAGCAGAGGAAGGAGAAACCTATTGATAGAAGGAAAAAAAGTAATAATTGTACCATTTGTTCGTAGTTAATTTGTCGTAAAGATACGTTTGCATTTTATTAAATAGAATTATCATATGTAACTTCTTGTAAAATCAACGCATTTATCTATGATAGCCCTATTTTATTGCCCTTGGGAGCACAGACTACAATTAATCATTTGTTCGTTATGACATTGACAGACATTTGTTTGTCAAGTTATGACGTGTAGTTGATACTTTGTTATAATTAACATCACTGGTAATTATAATATGATAACTTTCTGTTTACAAACTACAAGACTATGAAAGGAAGGGTTGTTGACTCAGGAATGAGATTCCTGAAGGTAGGGATGATCATGATATTAAGTATCATGCCCCTAAAAAGTGAGCTAATATCAGATTCTAGAGATATTGTATTGAATGTTCCCATCTTGAATATCAATGCATATATGATGGGTCTTGAGGAAATGGACAAAGAAGCTTACAGTGATCTACAGGATAATATAGACTACCTCAATGAGGAATTTGAGGGAAAAATTGGCTTCAAGCTTAACAATTTACATATGGATGTCAATGGTGCATATTTGCCAGACCTGTATGGTAATTTCTACAAAGGCGAAGGAGAGATGGTAAATGAAATTGTTGCTCCTATCGAACAAGAAGGTGCAGTAAACGTTTTTATTTTCCATACATATTGTAATGAAGGAACGGATCAAGCATTGATGGGATTTACACCTGTACTTAGATCTGCATATCATAAATACAGCGATGCCTCTCCAAGTTTTGATAGAATTTATGTTGCGTATGAAGGTCTAGAAAATCAAACCACCTTGGTCCACGAAATGGGACACTTTTTAGGATTAAAACACCCTTGGGAGATTACAGATCATGAAAAACTAAGATTGGGAATCAAACCCGATAACGAAGCCAATAATCACATGACATACGGCAATGACGTTGATCACTTTACATCGCAACAATTGGAAATAATGAGAAGAAATGCTTTGGATTATAGGCAGTACTTGGCTGACAGAGTGGTTTCTGTTTCATTCAAGCCATAAAATTAAATGCGACTGCTCGTTTATTGAATGTAAAATTCATAGAAAAGAATTAGCCCTCTGGAAATACTTCAATTTGGGGCAAAAAAAATCCCAAACGTCCATAGCTTCTTTAAGCTGCGATTGTTTGGGACAAGTAATCTTAAACTCCTACTGTAAATATATACATTTAGTTTTAAAATCCCAGTTATACATACGATTAAATTAGATATAATTTTACGACATGTGTATGTTGTTGAATTGTAGTCAATTATGAACATTTGTAAATGTCGTGTAAAGTAAAAATGGTTTTTAAAATCTTACTTTTACCTGAATGGGTACGTTAAATTAAATTTCATTGACAAGATTAGCTCAAATAATAATCTTGGTACTCTTTAAGACAAATCCATCTTGTTAACTTGCGAGAGAATTCAGAGGAATGGACTTAAAGTCGATCATTAAAAATATTATAAAATTGAGCCCGATAGCACTGACTAAAAATCATGGCTACGATATTCAAACCAAAAAGATCTTCAAACAAATATTGAAACCGGACAGCAACGTTATAGATGTAGGATGTCACAAAGGAGAAATTCTTGATCTCATTTTAAAATTCGCACCGGATGGAAGTCATATTGGTTTTGAACCCATTCCTTCAATGTATGAAAACCTAGTAAAAAAGTATAGAGCCAAATCAAATTGTGTGATTAGTCCAATTGCGGTAAGCAATAAAATAGGAACAAGTTCATTTAATTATGTAATCAGTAACCCTTCATACAGCGGAATAAAGAAAAGGTCTTATGATAATCCTTCTGAAAAAGATACCAAGATTACTGTCGAAACAAACTTACTTGACAATATCATACCTCCAGATCAAAAAATTGATTTGATAAAGATTGATGTAGAAGGAGGAGAAATGTTGGTCCTAGAAGGAGCTAAAAAAATAATTAGAAATCACAAACCTGTTATCTTATTCGAACACGGTCTCGGTGCATCAGATTTTTATGAGACTGGACCCGAAGATGTATTTCAGTTCTTCGATGGATTTGGATATGAAATCTATACCCTGAAAGAATTTTTAAATGATGAAAAACCCCTGAAAAAAGAAACCTTTAATGCGCAATTTTATGAAAAAATCAATTATTACTTCTTAGCCAAACACACTAAGCTATAATCAATCTGAAGTAAAAAGTATTCCAGGAAATTTAGTTTTTTGAACTAGCCTTTCATTTTTATTTTTTCATGATCAATCCAGGTATTTATATTTTTTTCTAATAGTTGTAATGGCACACAGCCAGATTCCAAGATGATATTGTGAAACTGCTTTATATCAAAATTGCCATTCATTTCTCTTTCTGCTTTTTCTCTTAACCCAATGATCTTAAGTTGTCCGATTTTGTAGGATAAAGCCTGTCCAGGCATAGCCATATATCTTTCAATCTCTGAAACAATATTTTCCACTGACTCAGCTTCATTTTCCAATGAATATTGTATTGCTTGTTCTCTTGTCCATCCTTTGGCATGTAATCCAGTATCTACAACCAGACGTATTGCTCTATGTATTTCTTGCGAAAGCATACCAAAATATTGAAATGGATCTTTGTACAACCCTAGTTCTTCTCCCAATGATTCACAATACAAGGCCCAACCTTCTCCATAAGCAGTATACCAAATCGATTTTCTAAATGCCGGTAAGTTTTGATTTTCCTGCTGTAAAGAAATCTGATAATGATGACCAGGAATTGCTTCATGTAAAAATAGATCCTCGTCATAAAGAATGTTGTATTTATGTACATCAGGAATTGGCACATAGAAGATGCCAGGTCTAGAACCATCTATGGATGGAGGAAAGTATTCTGGTGATGTAGTAGCTTCACGAAACGATTCGGTTCTCCTTACCTCAAAAGCAGCTTTCGGCTGTAAATCAAACAATTGATTTAATTTTGGCAATATCCTTTGGTAGATTGCATTAAAATGTTCGATGACTTCTTGTGGTTCTTCAAATGGCATCAAGACTTCATAACTTCTGATGAAATCAAAAAACGAACTTAAGTCCCCTTTGTAGTCTAATGAATCCTTTACCTTTTCCATTTCATTTCTCAACCGGGTAACTTCTCTTAAACCTATTTGATGGATTTCGTCGGCGGACATGGACGAGTTTGTGTTAAGTTTGATCATGTATTGGTACATGTCTGCTCCATGTTTGTAGGCTCCTATGCCACTTGTTTTTCTCCCTTTCGGCAAATATTCATTTTGCAAAAAGCTAGTCATTCTGCGATACATAGGTTTGATCTTGTCCTCAACCATTTTTTCAAATCTCTTTCGGATAAGTCCTTTGTTTTGATCTGAAATATTTGAAGGGATATTCAATGCAGGTTTGTAAAAAAGATGGGCCTCAAAGTCACCTTCTGCCAATTCAGCAAATTGCGGTATCACTTTTTTTATCAAGGAAGTAGGTTGGACAATACCACTAGAAATACCTTGTCGCATATTCTCAATGGCTGTTTCACACCATACAAGGTATTGATCCACTCTTTCAAGCCAACGGTCATAATCTTCTGTGGTGTTAAAAGCTTGGGCAGATTCACCACTAGCAAATTGACCTACAACATGATTGATCGACCATGTCTGATCAATTGGGGTGAGTTCCAAAGGGAACGCCAATCCTTCTAGTTGGATGTCGCATTCATAATTCAAAATTTCATGACTCATTTGATCATTTCTATTCATTGCAGTTTTATCAAATTCACTCAACTCCTTTTTGATACCCAATAAAAATTCTTTGAGATTGTTTTTGTATTCTTTTGATATTGAATTGGCAAATAAATGGTCAAATCTATGGTCTCCAGCATAAGTAGCGTTGACAGGTTCAAATGATAATTTGCCTTCATGGTATTTATCTAATAGTGCTTGGAACGTATTGTTGGATTTTATTGAATGCATAGTGTGTTTGCTGTAAAAAAAAAAGAGCATCTGCTTACTCGCTGATGCTCTTTTGATTTTATATTTTATTTTTTTTCTTAGTTGTGATAAGCAGAATTATGGCTTAATGCATTTCCGCATTGTGAACAAGATCCAGCTCCTCCAGCTCCTCCTGAACAACCTGCTGAGCATGTGTAATGCCATACACCATCAGCATTCTGTGGTGGCTCTGGAGCCTTCGTCACTTGTTGTGGTACAAGAGGTGTTGATGTTACGCCATTGTTTCCCATTGGTGGAGTTGTTATAGTTTGAATTCCTCCTGTCGTAGTTGAAGTAGAAGTTCCAGCTACAGGTGGTGGAGTAGGTGCTTGATTATGAAAAGCCGCATTGTGCACATAAGCAGTTCCACAAGTCGGACAACTCCCTTGAGCGTCGCCGCCGCTTCCTTCACAGCTATTTGGGCAATAATAATGAGGAAGTGATCCGACGCCAGCTGGAGCCCCTTGAATACCAGCATTTGCTGCTGCTGTTGCTGCGGCATCTGCAGCAGCTTTTTGTCCTTCAGACAATAAAGTTCCTGGTCGCGTAGGTTTGTCTGCACATGAAGCTAAAAACAAAATCGCACCGAATATTATGAGTAATCCAGATTTTTTCATATTTCTTTTTTAAGTTAATATGCCTAGTCTTAATGACTTTAGCGATAACAAAGATAATAATATTATATACGAATACCCGTTTTATTTGTCCGCTAGCAGTATATTTTTAATTATTTACATATTATAAAAAATCATAATATATTTGTCATTCAATGATATTTATGAAAGCCACTCAACTAATGCGTTCTTCAATACTTTTGGTAATCTGCCTTTTTGCTTGTCAGCAAAAACCAGTATCTCAGACAATCGGTAATGAATTGACTAGAAATTCTCTTTTGGTAGGTGCTGAAAATACCTTCGCATATTTCCCATTACTTTCTGGAAAAAGTGTAGCAGTGGTTGCCAATCAAACCAGCGTAATCAAAGCAGAACATTTGGTGGATCGATTAATAGCTGCTGATATTCAAGTAAAAAAAGTTTTTGCTCCTGAGCATGGTTTTAGAGGAAAAGCAGATGCAGGCGAAACAGTCAATGATGAACTTGATGCCAAAACGGGGCTTCCAATCATTTCACTGTATGGCAAAAATAAAAAACCTTCTCCTGAAGTATTACAAGATGTAGATATCGTTGTTTTTGATATCCAAGATGTTGGCGTTAGGTTTTATACCTACATTTCTACCTTGCATTACGTGATGGAAGCATGTGCTGAATCTGGAACCAAATTGCTTGTCTTGGATCGGCCCAATCCTCATGCCCATTATGTTGATGGACCGATGATGGAAGAGGAATATAAATCTTTTGTTGGTATGCACGACGTACCTGTAATTTACGGATTGACCATCGGTGAATATGCAAAAATGATCAATGGTGAATCATGGTTAAAAGGAGGAATCAAATGTGATCTTGAAGTTGTCTTTTGTATGAACTATAATCGTCAAAAGCACTATGCTCTTCCCATAAAACCTTCACCCAATTTACCCAATGCACTTTCCGTTCAATTGTATCCTTCGCTTTGTTTCTTCGAAGGAACTACGATAAGTGCTGGAAGAGGTACCAATAAACAGTTTCAATGTTACGGTCATCCAAAATTAGACAAACCAGATAGTTTTACTCCTCAAGCCAATGAAGGTGCTAAGTATCCAAAGTTTAAAAACGAATTGATCCAGGGCGTAGATCTTTCGGGCTTAACAACGCAAGATGTATTTGAAGAAAATGGATTGAATCTGTCCTATCTTTTAGATGCTTACGCAAATTTGGAGGCTGCAGAGAACAACTTTTTCTTGGATAATAATTTTTTTGAAAAACTAGCAGGTACTAAAAATTTGCGAAAGCAAATTCTAGAAGAAAAATCTGCGGAAGAAATCAAAGCTTCGTGGCAGACTGATTTAGATGAGTACAAGAAAGTAAGGGAAAAGTATTTGGCGTATTAAAACCGAAAAAATAATTTGGTTGAGACAGGACGCATTATTACTATTTGCTCGTTTCCAGTTATGTCACCTGTATTACAAAAATGAAAATTAGAAAAATTTAATCATCATAAGTTTGAATGAAAAAAAATGTGTTTTCTATATTAGGTGAATAGTTTAAACAACCTTACTAAAGACCAACTTCCATATGCAAACCAAACAATCCTTAATTTTATCTGTAGGACTATATTTAATCAGTGCCCAGCTTATCGGTCAACAATTCTCGGATTTAACTACATCAAATGAGATTTGTAATTTTGATGAAATTCAAGTTACAACACTACCAGATCATGGGAACGTATATGATAAACTCGTTATCCCCACCATACAAGAAACAAACTCATACTGGATAAAGTTAGATGTTTTAAAAGGAGGCGAACTTGGATTCATTATTATTCCAGATGATCTACGCGATGATTTAGATTTTGTTTTATACCAAAATGTGTCTGGAGAGCTTAAAGCAATTAGAAAGATGACTTCTGGTGAATCTTTTATCAATGATAGGAATTGCCTTGGTTTAATCGGTATGCTGCCTCATTCTTTAGATCACAATGAACAAATAGGATGTGAGGAAGGCGCCGATAGCTTTGTTAAGACCACACAACTCCTTGATTATCAGGAGTATTATCTATTTATAAACAACTATCATTCGACCAATGGATTTAGTTTGATATTTGAACCAACAGATATTGTTTTAAATAAAACCTGCGTTGAAGATTTGGATAAACTATCCATTTCCTTATATCCCACACTCGCAAATGATGTTGTAAATATTAGAAGCATTGGAGAAATTGAATCTAATGCAACAGTTGGTCTTTATAATATAAATGCCAAACTTTTGGGCACATATCCGTTTAATAAAGATTTCAATAATTTAGATATCGCCTACTTAGATCCCGGCAAATACATCTTAAGGTTTAAATCTGGCAATGATTTTTATCAAAAAACCTTTATTAAGATCTAATTACATCAATACTTTTTTACTTCCCAACTAATTCTTTTCCTATGGTATTCAATTATTTTGAAAGGGCTTGCTTTACTGTTATGTTTTGTCTAGTGATAACAATACTAGGTGCTACAGACACAGATACACTTACATTTGAATCATGGCCGGATTGTCCTAAAGTGGAGCAAATACGCATGGAAAAATTTGACAAAGAATTGTTTTTGTTAAGTTGGAATGGCTTTGCTGATTCTCGTGTTGAGTACGAATTGATAGTCAAGGATCGCGACGCAAATGTATTGCACACTGGATTTTATAATGAGACAACTGCAGTATTAAAAATTTCTGATTTAAAAAAATACTTTATAGAAATAAGAAGTCACTGCTACATTGAAAATGCAACACAATCATTGGTGGGTGAATGGTCATTAGATTCTTTTGTTCAAGAAGAAATGTCTATTGTGAGCCTTTGTCAAATTGGTAGGCAAGTTGCCACTTCAATAGTGTCTGGTAACAGTAAAATCCCAGATGGATTTCATGTTTCATTTAATTATTACTACAAAGGCTCAGTTAAGGGGAATGAGCAATATTATTCTACATTAAATCCAGAACCAATAGTTGATGGAAAACTCGAAGAATTAAATATTACTAATATAACTGTTTACACTGAAGGAGGAATCGTTACATGCAGAGAATCGATCAGTAAAACAAACTTCTTTTCATGTGGTGGTGGTTCATTCAATAACAATGATTATGTTATTCCTGTTTCGACCATTCCTTTGACGACTGATGGTCCTCCGGTAACCAATGTAACCATTGACCTTTCTCAGTACTTTGCTTGCAGTAATTCTCCAATTACAATATCTTATACTAGTAATACCAATTCTGGGAATTTTACTACTTATTCCAATGATGGAAATTTTAGTTTCAACGCCTTTGGATGTGGTCCAATTAACGTGATAGTTTTTTGTGAATCGTCAGGTAATCAACAATGCGAATTTGATTTTGACGTGCCTTGTGATGGGATACCTGATACAGACGACACCGATCCTTTTGCACCTAGTTGTGAGTCAATTCAACTGAATAGCTTTAGTTTACCTGGTTCTAATGAATGCTATATCCATTATTCTGGTACTGAAGATATGAGTGCAAGTTTATCATACGATGTGGGAGGTGTCACCATTGAAGTTGCATCAGACAATTCATCTGGAATCTTTTCAATTCCAAGTAATGTAACAGCTACATTAACGACTATCTTAAATTATGTTGATTCAAATGGAAATACTCAATCAGTTGAATGTAATTATGATATTTCTGGAAGTTGTTCGGAAATTGATCCTACTTTATTAAATAACGAAAACTGTGACTTGATATCTATCGATGCATTGGATAATTGTGGTTTTAGTATCTCTGGTTCAAATAGTTCTACTTTATTAATAACTGCATTGGACGCGAATGGGGTGATTCTCACTGCAACAGTTTCTGGATTTGGAGATGTTGCTGAGTTTTCCAATATTACAGAATTTGATGTACTTATTTTTGATAACGAAAGTGGAACTTATAGTTCATGTAGTTTTGATGAATTAGAATGTGGGGTAGATCCAGATGCGGAAATTATTTTATGTCCGGACGACATTGTACTGGAATTGCTTGAAGGACCAACTGGTTGTTTTGTAAATTGGGTAATTCCCAATGGTTCAGGCGTAGAATTCCATATTGATGGCGAGTATGCCTCTTCTTCGACCAATCAAAGTGGAAGTTATGAAATTGGAATTGGACAGACTTTGGATGTTGTTGTTTTAGATAATGGTGGAGATGAGATGTGTTCGCATCAGTTTACCTGTGCAGAATTAAGTCCAGACCTTCAATTCAATTCCGCATTTATGTGCGATTTCTTTGAGTTACTTGAAGGCCATTATCAATCGGACAATAGCTTACGTATTAATATTGCCAATGGAAATCCTTATCTGATAAATCAATTTTTGAGTGATAACGGATATACTTCTGACGATCTTGAAGAGTTTCTATCTCAAATCAATACCATCAATATTACTTTAAATTATCCAACCACTCCTACCCAGTTTACTATTTATGAAAACCCAACAGGAGCGTATGGTGGAGGAACTTCAAATTTCTTTGACCCGCTCAATTGGACTTATACGATAAGTCCTTTTGAATACAACGGTGATGTCGTAGATTATCAGCTAGAAATAATTGATGTCGACAACCGCTATTTTGATTGTGGTTCAAGTTCATTTACTATTCAACATCCAGTAGAAGATTATGAAGAAGAAGTTGATGGCTTGCCATACTTGGAATGTAATGATGATCCCAATACAGAAATTACATCTGACGAACTCTATACAGCAGATCTAGAAGGAGTAACAATCACGTATAATGGATTTCCTTTGTTGGTTTTGAGTGCCACAGCACCAAACTCAAGCGGTGTATATTCAGGAACAGCAATTTTGGCAGTTCCTTTTCAAAGTCTCCAAGTAGAAGTGGCTTTTGAAGATTTTACCATCAATAGGGAATATCAAGTCATGGAAGGTGAACTCATTCTGAAATCAGAAAATCCGGCGCCATACATTGATATGTATTTTCCTCCATTAAGCATTGGTGGAGATATATGTATTCCGACACCTCCACCTGGTGATGCAGATGGGGATGGTTTTGATGATGTCACAGGATTAGACGTGTGGGGTTTTAATATGGAAGGAACTTATAAGGACACAGATAATCCTTACGACGATAACTTCTTTGATGCAAATGGAAATTTTGTCGGTGAAGGAGCTGAAAATCCTCCTGTGCCATTCAATCCTGATGGTTGTAATCGAGAAGGAGAAGACATCGATGGGGGAGAATGCAACCCATCTGGTGAGGATGAGGTCTTGACTGAATTTATTGAAACGATCCAACCAACATTGGGAACCAAATTGTGTGAAATAAGTCAGGATCTTTCATTGACAATAGATGCAGATATTACAACCAACAATACAAGTTTTGATTTGCTTAGATCAGAGATGGAAACGCTTGTCAATGATGAACTAGGTTGGGCAGACACAAAAGAGTTTGTTTTTGGAGAGAACAATGAATACATCAGCCCTGGGATGTCTAATGAATTTACAACAGCACCCAAGGTTCCAGAAGTTGAATATTACATGCGAGATGAAAATGTCGAAAATTTGGAAATAAAGCATGTTGAGCTGTATGAATTGGATCTAAAAAACTTCCAACTTCTAGATGCAAAAGCCGAATTACATAGTATCTGCGAGGAGTCAAATCTTCAGCAATTGGTTGATCATATTATAGCACTAATCAATTCATGGGGTGCAGTTCAGAGAGAAAAATATTTAGACGACGAAGAAGCATTTGATAATTGGCTCCTTGAAGAGTTTGAAAAATATCTATTGGACAATGATGAAGGCACAGGATTCATAGAAGAATCTCCGATTAAATTTTTCAAAAAACCTACCAATATACCGGATATGAGTTATTCCCCTTATTCCTCTATTGCTTCTGCGGGAGATTATCTGGGAGAAAGGGTAGATGATGAAGTTGCGATGTGGGATGCATTTAATCGCGGAGACAAAGTAATTGGAGGGGTGCATAGAGCTTATTTTCTGAAAGCAATGTCAGAGGCAGTTTCGGGTGGAGAAACCAATTTGACATTAATGCCTATAAATGTTTCAAAACAAATAGGTAGTTATATATATACGATTTACATAGATAATTTAAGATTCAATCTTAATTCGTCTCCACTACTTGATGCCTATTTTATTCTTGAAGATCCTTCAGATGGGGGACAGGCTGTATTTGAAGCCCTCAATGTACCTTTTGGTCCTGGAGGAATTACTGAAGAAGGAAAACTAACGATGTATGGCTCTGATGTAGAAATCCGATTGAATAATTCTGCGTTGTTGATTGTTCAACCAGGTCCACAAACTTTTATTACATGGAACTGTCAAGGCCTTTCCGAATTTTCTATCAAAGGACAAGTTGAGTTTTGTAGAGATTTCATTATTCCATTGACGGAAGATTTAAAGCCAAAAGAAGATGGAGAAAGATTTAGGCTTGATTTTTATGCAACTTTTACAGAATGGTTAGAAGTGGTTACACAAGCAACGGCAACGTCACCATTTGCCATGGCCAAATACGAGAAATATGCTTGGAGTTTCCAAAACGTGACCATCGACTTGGATAGAAACAGTGGAGTTAGTATCAAGCCTCCAGAAGGATATCAATCTGTTAATTTATCCTCAGACAATACATTGGGTCCCGCATGGAAAGGGTTTTATATCGATGAATTTAGTTTGAATATCCCCAATGACTTTGAATCGAGCTCTGGTGATATTGCCATTAACGCCAATGATGTCATAATTGATAGAACAGGAGTAACTGGTGAAGCTTCTATTCAAACAGAAATAGTGTCTATCGATGAAGGCAATCTCGATGGATGGGCATTTTCGATTGATGAGTTGCATGTATTGGCGATCCAAAATCACATTTCAGGGGGAGCCATAGGAGGTACCGTCAATATTCCAATATTTGATGCAAACTTGGATTATTTTGCTAGTATCTATCCAAACAATAGATATGATTTCGGAGTAACACTAAACGCACCGCTGACCTCAGATTTTCTATTAGGGGAGGTCGTTTTAGATCAAAACTCCTGGATTAATGTCGAGTATACTGAGGGAGAAGGGTTTAAAAACTATGCCAACCTCACGGGAACACTTGAAATGACAGGGACTAGTGAAAATGGGGATAGTAAATTGAAAATACCAAAAGTTCAATTCACCAAATTAGGATTGTCCAATGTTCATCCTGTCATTAGTTCTGGTGAGTTTAAGTTATTGCAAGATGAAGGAGAAGGAGGATTTAAAAACTTCCCATTGTCAATAGATCAAATTGGATTATTTCAATATGAAGGTGAAACTGATGGAAATGCAATTAGTTATGCTGAATGTGTCCTCCATGGTGGATTGAAATTATTTCCAGGTGACTTCAATTTGGATGTAAGAGGAGGAATAGGTGTAGTAGGAAAGTTAATCGATGAAGGCGGAAAACATAAATGGCGATTTGACAAAGTCAACCCCAAAGAGTTTTGTGTCGGTGGTTCTTTGAAAGGAACAAGTACTATTTCAGGCTGTGTTTCATGGTATGAAAATGAATGGTATCAAGGCAAGGAGTTTGGAAATGGATTCACGGGAGCACTTTCAGTTGAATTTGACGAACTATTATCAGGAAACCAAATTACTGCTGTTGGTATGTTTGGGCAATTACCTTCTGACAAAAGATACTTCTTTGTTGATGTACAAATGGATTTAGGTGTACCAATACCATTGGGTGCGGCACCAATTTCATTGACTGGGTTTGGTGGTGGACTTTCCTATCATATGAAATCCACGTTCGATCCTTCGAATATTGAAGTGGATGTAGTGAATGTTAACGCTCTAAAATTTGGGGAATCTCTTTCTAAAACACTCTATCATCCAGATCTTAATTCATGTTTAGGTTTAAAAGGCTCAGCAGATTTTGAGCTTCAAGGAGGATCACTAGGTGCTTCTACCTTGAATGGAACCTTAGAATTGGGATTGCTCTTTAATTGCCAATCTGAAAATGATTCAAATTCTAGTTTTTCATTGAAAGAGGGATATTTTAAAGGTATCGCCAAAGTGATGACTCCTCCTATACCTGTAAGTTTAAAAAATCTCCTTGATGGTGTGCCTGAGCAATTAACAGAAGGATTAAATAAAAATCCATCTGTTGATGCAGCTCTGAAAGGGTATGTATATATGAATGCAGATTTTAATAATAAAACCTTTACAGGAGACATGGGAGTATTTTTAGAAACACCTGGAAATGTATTAGCCGGATTATTACCTGACAGTAAAGTGATTGATGGTAGTTTTTATTTTGGGCCAGGTAATTGGTATTTGAAATTTGGAGATCCAGTACATAGATGTGGTGTCGGCTTATTTATAGGAGATAATACTTATGACTCAGACCCTTCAGGACCACAGCAACCACTAGCAACATTGAGTTCGTATTTCTATGCGGGTAATAGCAGTGTACCAACTATTCCGCCTCCACCTTTCGCTATTAGCGGTTATACTCCATTACAGAATATAGGTACTGGTAAAGGGGTGATTTTCGGTGCGGATTATAATTTAGACTTAAATGCTTCTTCAGGTGTTTTTGGAGTAGATATTATTTCAACACACTTGAATGCCCAAGTTGGATTTGACATGATGTTCATGAAAATGAACGATTTTACTTGTAATAATGATGCCGTTGGTGTGTATGGTTGGTATGCTTCTGGGCAAATGTATGCTCAGCTTACAGGGTCGGTAGAAATTTTTAATACACCTGTTTTTGAGGCGGGAATTTCTGCAGTGCTGCAAGCAAGATTTCCAAATCCTACATTCATGGGAGGAGCGTTGGAGGTTTATGCTGCGGGTAAATACCGAACGGTCACTGTTGCTCTAGGAGATGATTGTGATTTCGTAAATACCAATCCAGATACCGATTTAGGAATTGACCTGATTACTTCATTTGAACCTGCGCATGGAGGTCAAGCAATTTCACCCATGGAAATACCTACCGTTCAATTAGAAGGTCAAATAAATAAATTATATACCATTGAATATCCAGCGGGTGCTGGACAAGATTCGTGGAAGTTCATAGAATCAGATGATGCCTATAAAATGACAGATTCTGATAACAACTCCATTGCTTTTGAGGTAAAATATTTGAACAATAAAAAAACGGTTCAACTTGTCCCTTATCATTTGCTTCCTGCTGGTAAAACGATTACTTGCGATTATTCTTTTGACGTTTATCAAAATGGAGAGTTTCTAAAAACTTATACTCGCTCATATTCTTTCATGACATCAGAAATAGAAGAAATTCCTGCTCAAAATATAAAGGGATCGTTTCCTGTCGTAGGAATGCAAAACTTCCACATCGACAATCATGATGATTGCTATATTGAGCTGGATCGATACCAAAGTGAAATCAATGCAACCTATCCTTTAGAAGGACCTTTTATCAATCTTAAAGGTCCAGATGGTGAGCATGTCCTAGATGCAACATTAGATTACAAGACGATTACTTTTGATTTGCTTGAACACGTCAAATTGAGTGAAGAATATACCATTCAACTGTTTATGAAATCTCTCGAAGATGAAGATTTTAAACAAGTATTGTTTGAATATAATTTTAGCACAAGTGAATATGTTTCAGTCGAAGAAAAGCTTATCAATGTATTTAGTCAAGCTGCAGTTGTTGAAGGAAATTCAATTACCAATAATTGGTCCGGAGAAGGGTTCGACGAAATCGATCTTGATCTATATGCATTTTCTGGTCTAGGAACTTGGGTTGTTGATGAATATAAAACTGTGTTTGATTTTATGCCTATTTACAACAGTGATATAACGATCCAATCTGAAATCAATCAATTGCCTTTGGCGCAATCGATGTATGCTTATCAGAAAGAGCTTGATAGCTATGTGAATATATCTTCAAATGATAACGAACATCAACTGAGTTTTGAAGGCATAAATTATTTCTGCAACGATTTAAAAAATGTCGAAGCTGAAATCAATGATCTCTATTACTATAATTTAGAACATCATCCTTGCGGAAATCTTATTGACTATGTTGATGATGGAGCTTTTGGCGGAAATGAAAATGAGATAGAACTTTGCATGAATGAATGGAAGGCAGACCTTGAACAATATAAAACATTTTTATCAGAGCTTGCTTGCCCTAAAGTTGGTCAAATATCAAGCATTGAATTGAAAGTTTCATACACATTGCCAAGCAATAAAATTATTTATTCAGGTTTCCCAATTAATCAAAACTAGAAAATTAAGATATTATGAATTCTAGAACCATAAAGTTTATTTTGTTTTTGATGATTTCTTCTGTGCTTACCGGATATGGGCAAGAAAACAACGATGATTGGAGCCTTGATCTTGAGACTAGTTTTGAGAACAATGAAGTCAGACTAAAATGGACTCCAAGAAATCAAGATATGTGGGAGTGGGGTTTGGCAAATGGATACACCATTACCAGGAAAACAATATCTTCCAATGGTGTTGAATTAACAACAATTGAGTCATTAGAATCAGAGGTGGTAGTAGGTGATAACATAAGCGCTCTCACTGAAAATGAAATCGATATTCAATATCCCGACAATAAATATGCACAAGTCGTGAAAGGACTATTGTATAGCCCCGATATTAATGATGCCTCAATAGGAGATCCCAATAGCTCAAAAATGGCTGATGCTTTGGAATCTGCTTCTGCCAAAGAATTGCAACATTCATATGGTACTTTGGTGGGCGATCTTGATTTTGAAGCAGCAATATGCATGGGGCTTGGATTTGTGGATGCAACAGCAATGATCGATCATGAGTATGTATATAGCGTAAGTTATAAGGTTCAGCCTTCAAAGGAATTAGAAGTGATTGCTTTTGATGACTTTGAAGATGGATGGGGTAATTGGATTGCAGGTGGAGGGGCAAATAGCCGTATCTACAATAGGACTTATCCTCATAGTGGGGAAGGGACCCTTATGTTACGGAATGGCTCCGGATCAAGCCACTACACAAGTCATAATCTGCCTTTGGCTGGAGCTGAAAAGGTCAAATTTTCTTATTCCTTCACGCAGTATCATTTAGCCAATGGTCATAAACTCGAAATACAAATTAGCTTTGATGGGGGCAATAGTTTTTCTACTTTGAAAGTGTACGAAAAAGGAGTGGATTTTAATAACTCTCTTGACAAAGTACAAGATGAAGTATTAATTGATTCCAATGAATTAAACAACCAAACACGTCTCAGGCTGAGGTCTTATTTTTCTGTGAATACCGATTATGTCATGTTTGATGATCTGAAAATTGAAAAGTCTGTAGATGGTGTTAATTTTTATTCTATTTATGAAGATAATATAGAGTTAAATTATTCTACATGGATAGATGGTGGAACACATGCTTCAATCCGCTACGATAATCGATCTACCTCGGGTGTCCATGCCAATTTTATTAGACGCAATGCTTTTACAACCTCACAAAAAATGGCATTGGCTGGGCATAAGAAAATTGAATTTAGTTTTGATGCCATGGCTTTATTGCTGGAAAATGGTTCTGTTTTTGATTTGCTTGTCGATTTTGAAGGCAATGGGCAATACGAACTTGTTAAACAATATGAATGTGGTGTAGATTTTATTGTGGGATCAAAATTTCATAAAAGTGAAATAATTAAGAGTTTTAATTTTACAGATCAAACGTCATTTCGATTCCAAATGTATGAAACTGTAAATACTCGTTCTGTTAGCATCGATAACATCAGCATTAAAGCAATCGATAATGAATCGAACTTTAGCCGACTTTTGGTTGAGTCTAATTTTGACTCGCAAGGGTTTCATGATAATTGGAGCAACCCATCTATTATAAACGAAATTTACGTTTATGACGGAACTGGAGCAGCATTTGTTCGATACAACGGCAATAATTCAATATTGACTTCAGATAACTTAAGTTTGGCTGGTGAAGAAAAGCTAAAGATTAAATACAACGCTTTTAATTTAAGAGCAGATACAGGAGAATATTATGAAGTTCAAGTTTCTTATGACGGTGGACAATCTTTTGAAACGGTAAAAACCAATGTAATTGGTGAAACAGTGAGAACAGGTTCAGGCAGAATTTACGATGATATTGTTGTTTCATCTCCAAATTTAAATAACCAAACACAAGTTCGATTCAAAAGCTATTTTAGTGACAAAAATGAATACTTAATAATAGATAATTTGGAGATTTCTTCATCCGGACCCAATGTACCTGGAATTTTTGATGTTGTTGATTATAATGACTTTGAAAACGGTCTTGGAATCTGGAATAAAGCTAGTTACTCAAATATTTATAATCGAAATTTTGTGCAAAGTGGAAAGCGCAGTATACAAATTAAAGAAACAGGAAGTTCCACCATTGCTTTGCCTACCACCGATTTGAAATATTTACAATTTCAAGCAAAAGTAAGACCTGCTTCATTAGAAGATCCAGATTATTTCGCCTTTCAAATAGCAGAATCTCCAAGTGCGGAATTCAAAACCATCAAGACTTTCGGTGCAGGCGAATATCCTAATGGAAAAGTAAGCGATATTAATGCAATTGTTCCTGTGACCATTCAGTCTGATGATGCCCAATTTCGAATCAAAATGTTTGGGAGTGATCTCGGTGATTATATCACACTGGACGACATAAAAATACATGGACTCTATGGATTGACTAACGCAGTTTCATACATAAACACCAATGATGGAGGATTGCCTGATATTGATTTGTTGTCTACAATAGGAAGTCCATTGAAGGTGACCCTCAAGTGGGACAACCTAGGATTGAATAGAGCCTATAGTTCTTACGAAATAGAACGATCTATCGATGGCACTAATTTTACGAAAATACACGACGATCCTTATGTGTATTTCACTTCCACGCCTGAAGAACCAATCCATGCTTTTTATCAAGATGAATTGGATGATAATGAAACCGTCTACTATTATAGAGTCAGAGGTAAAAGCGAGTTTGGGAATTTTGGTCCTTACTCTCAAGTGTTAGAAGGTAAAGGCCGTAGAGAGCGATTGGATTTAAATTTGAGAATTGATAGCTTTTACCATACAGCCAACAATGACAACAATTATCTTTTGTGGAACCCAATAGATCCAATGCATGAAAGTGAGTTTGCAGGCATGGATATCTATCGATCGGATTTTCATACTGGTCCTTTTGAGAAAATCACTGAAACGCCTATTGCCATCAACAGCGATAGTTATGTCGATATCGATCCACTTAGCATAGGATATTACAAACTCGTAGCAGTAGATGATGAAGACTATAGCTATGAGTCAGTACCAATCATGGCTCAATTGGAAGATGCAACTCCTCCTCCAGTTCCTGAAATAACCAATGTTGAATTCATTTCTGATGAAAAAGTATTGATAGAGTGGGATCACGTCTTTGCAGAAGATTTCGAAGGGTACCGTGTATTTTTTGCCAATGGAGAAAGAGGAAGTTTTTTGCAGCTGTCCCCAGGCGGCGAATTGATAAAGGAAAATTTCTACGAGGCAGAAATCGAAACAGGCATGCAGAAAGACAGCCTGATCATAAAAGTAGTTTCTGTTGACCTAAGAGACAACCAATCCCAATATTCAGAATCCAAAGGAACGGAAAAACCTGATCTTTGGGCTCCCAATGCACCACACATAGGCGCCGTGAATGCGCTCCCAGATGGTGTAAGATTAGGGTTTACTTATAGTTCTTCTTCAGATGTAATCTACCATGTCATTGAAAGAAGAATTGCAGAAGGTCCTACGTGGTCAGAGTTGGTGAAAATCACACCGGAAGAACAAGATGATTTTCTTGATGACGATGGGAAGTTCGTGTATATAGACGATAGCTACATCGAAATTCAAGAGTACGAATACAGAATCAGGGCAGAGGATAACAACTACAACAAAGTCTCTTCCAACAAAATGACCGTAACACCAGCAACACAATTGGTAAAAGGTTTCATTTCAAATCTAGGAATAGAATTACAACTTGAAGTTTCTGGCAATCCACCAGAAATACAAAATACAGTAAACCAACTCATCACGATGGGATACGATGTCACAGAAACCAACGAGAGCGCCAATGTGAAATTAACTTGGAACTACACACTAGATCCTAATCTAAAAGAATTTAAAATTTATCGTTCCATGACAGGTGGCAATATGGTCGATTACAAAATAGTAAGCTTAGGAGAAGCTTTGGGAAATCCTGGAACCGACGTAGTGGTTACTGAAAACAAAGGAATACAAAGTTTCCAGTTTACGGATCTAGGCTTGATGCAAAACAGAACCTACACATACGAGTTGCAAGCGATTCACAAAGATCTTAGTGAGTCTAACATTAGTTCACAGGTATCCATGTATGTACCGCAATAAAATTATTATGAAAAATTTTCGAATGAGACATTTGCATTTCCTTTATATTTTATTTTTCAGTTGCTTTTTTTTAAATGACATTTCTTCTCAATGTTATCAAAACTTGGGTAATAAGAACGGAATTGCCTTTGAAAATATTCAATCAAAAGTTGAAACAGCATCTTGTGAACTGAAAGAGGAATTAGTTGGTTATGTTGATGTTTCAATCTTTGATTTTGGATTATACCTTTTTAATGGAGAAAATCCAGGACAAGTAGATGCCACGGTAACTAAGTTAAAAACAACTGCTGAATCATTGAACCCTAATTACATTTTTTTTTTAAGGGTTTCAACTTCAAGCGAATTCAATTATAAAACTATTTGTGTGGTTGGTTTGGATTCCACGGTATCTCCTTGCTTAACGCCAAAGAGGGTAGAAGAAATGGAGACAAAAATTAACAATAACTTTTCTATAACTGTTGATGGTGACATTAGCATACAAATAAATAGAACACTTGAATATTTAAAGATTGCATTATTTAAAAGTATAGGTTGTTGTGGTTCTCGTATTGATGAATGTAGTAATGAAAATTTGTACAATTTTGTTGAGTATTATACTTTAAATAATGATTTTGACGCATACATAAAAAATTTATTAGAAGAAATTGAATTTTATACAAATTTGTGGCAGTGTGTGACAGATTGTAATTCAGATCCAGATAAGGCACATAAAACTTTTCCTGATATATATACAGGTGAAAGAAATGCTTGTGTAGGAGAAGTAGGCGTTGTTCCTAAATGCTGGGTTGACTGTACTTTGCCAGCAAATATGCCAGATTTCTATAAACATCAATTTGCGGGCTTTTACGATGGAATATACTTAGGTATCGAATCTTTGATTACACTAGTTAAAGATATACCTAGCATATTGCTGGCGTATCAAGATGTACATTATGCGTTTATTGGAGCATTTGTTTTTTGCCATGAAGGGCCGTATCAGTTTAATTTGGAATTGTGTGATTCGTATGTTGATTATATAATTAGTAAAGAAAACAGAACTGAAGCAGAAAATGTGTTTCTTGAATTTTTTTTAGTAGTTCAAGAAACTTATACTGAATTCCAAATTGATATGATTTCCTTTTATCTTGACGATTGTGATAGTGCAGCTAACTTAAGACAAGAGATTGTTGATTTTCTGACTAACTGGAAACAAATGCGCATACTTATTGAACAGATAGTTGAAGTTATCACAACGTATGCAGTAAGTTATACAACAACAGATGTGCCCGGCTATTGCTTGGGTAAGGCAAGAGGAATTATTCTAGCTGAAATAATAGGAGAGAAAGGAATAGGAGCCATGATAAAGGTTGCAAAAAATCTTGGAAAGAACATTATTATTATCCACGATTTGATGAAGCAATTTCCTGGACAAGCAGACGAACTTGCAGAGTTATCAAAACTAGAAGCTGATGGCGTAAATATAAAGTATACTCTTGGCGACTTACCTTCACAATTAGTTAAAGATTTTCCAGATAAGGATATTCTTCGTAAATTTATGGATGGTCGGTTGTCGGTTAAAGCGTGGGAGGATTTATTTGATTTTCCTAATTTAAGAATAAAGACTAATCATTTAGAAGCATATGATGTTTTCAAAACTTCAAATAATGTAACACCGAAAGTTACTAAGGACGAGATAATAGAAGTTTTGGAGGAGTTAGGAAGTGAAGCTGATCAAATAAAGTATTTAGAACATCTCGATGAATTTAATAAAGGAAATCGTCAATGGGGTCACGTAGATTATACTGGAGGAACTTTTAATGGAAACAGTCAAGCTACATTCTTTGATGTACGAGTTAGTTATCAAGCTAACAGACCTCAAGTGGGTGTTGCTTTTTCTGAGAATGGGATCCTTGAAATGCATTTGTTAATACCATCAAATCTTCAACAACAGAAATTAGGGACTAATATTTTTAAAAGAGCGATTATCGATTATAACCCTTCTAAAGTTAAAGGGAATTGGAAAACGGCAAATGTATATGATGGAGGAGAGTCCATTAACCTAACAATATTTAAACAAAAGTTAGCTGATGGACTAACCCCTCAGGCAGCAGCATTTGAAACTCCTACAGGAAAGATCTTAAAGCAAAATGGTTTTGGTGGTACTCCAACAATCATAACTAATACAGCTGATGAAGTTGTCGTACATTTTAATCCAGGATAATGAAAAAATTTCTTACCATCTTTTCAGAAAAAGGAAAAGCAAGCGAGGTTGTCAGGACAAAGTCAGATCTTTTTGATAAGTACAAAGAGATTATTGATTATGATGAAAGTGATTTTACAGTCTCGGATAATAAGGCAAAGTTTGAATTTTTGGAGTTGATCAATGTTGAGTTGTTTAAGATGCTCGAAGTAAGAGTTGATCCTCCAAAACCTGAAATTCAATATGTGTCAATAGATGAAATGTATATTTCAAAAACAGTATTTAGAAAAAAGATTAAGTTCCTACAGGGAAATGAATTTGATAATAAAATCCTTTCTCTACTAAATTTAAGGGCAGTATTGGAGAGTAGTATAATTAACAATAAGGATCTGCAAGGTAGGTTTGTGAATACTATTAGAGAGTGTGAATCAGCCAGCTAACTGTTGGATTTTCTTTTTAGTGATAAAAGCATCGATAAGCTCCTTAACGATGCTTTTGTCTTTTTCTTCCATTTTTCTACTTCTCTAAATTGCTTCAGGAGTTCTTTATCTGAAAGCTGAGCTTGTACTTGTTCAGTATCACCACCCATCAAAAAGTCGGTTGTTGTATAAAGAGCGGAAGCGAGCTTTTGCAAAACATCAGCTGAAGAGTTAGACTTTGCCTTTTCATATCTTCCTACTTGTATATAAGTTAGACCTACAATCTTAGCCAAATCGGATTGCGTCATGTTCTTCGCTGTCCTAAGTTGCTTTATTCTGTCTCCTACTGCCATGTTTTATTGTATATAAGTATCAAAATGATACATGATTAAATATAATGTCGGGGATCTTGCAGGCTAAATGAAATATTTGGAGTAAATCGAGATACATATGTGTTTGATTAATTAAAACAATGTTTTATTACTACGATACAGAAATGTATCATAAATAAATTTTGAAATATTTTGAGATGGAGATACTACAGATTAAAGCAACATTGAAAATCGAGGCAGTTTGGTCTCATTTGTTGAAATCAGATAGAAACCACAGACCATGCTGTCTATGGCACAACGATAAAACTCCATCACTACAGATCTATCCAAAGACAAATACTTGGATTTGTTTCTCGTCAAACAGTGCTGCAGGAAGTGGTGACACAATAGAGATGATCCAGAAAATGGGAAAGTGTACTATAAGCATGAAGACTTGAAAAAAGTAAATGAGCTATATGGTGAAATCAAAACAGCACTAAACGTATCGGAGATGTTCAACTAGCTTCGCCAAAGTCTACACAGAAGTAAGAAAGCAATTACTTATCTGAAAGACCGCAATATCTACAATACAGAGATAGAAATCGGATACAATCACTACCAAACAAAATACAAGCAACTACAAAATTACATCATCTTCCCACTCAAAAACAAGTCTGGAAATATCACAAGTTTATATAGCAGCAGTATAGCAGAAAAAAAAAGAAGTAATCACTACTAATTGAAAAAAAACAAAAGGAGGCATCGATATAAAGTTTTGCCTTCGACATATAATTTGAACTTATGAAAAAAGTGAACTGATAAGTATACAATAAAAAACTTAAAAGACTTGTATGACTTACAACTTATTACTTTCAAATCACACATAGAAAAAGACACCCACAAATCTAAAAATAAAACTAAAACCGAAACACCAACTGCGCCTTAACTTCACTCTGAATATTTCCATTGATCTGATTGTTCCCACTACTGATCACATCAATGTTTTCAAATTGTGTTCTCGCATACCTTAATTCGGCAGTCAGCCATCTGGTGGCATCATACCGTAAGTTGATATAAAAACGCGATCCCTTGTTGGCAAAGGATGGAATGAAAAATTCATACAAAATGTCATTCTCATAGGCGTAGATACGTGTGTTGAAATCATCGGTATCAAAAATGGCGTATCTAGCAGAAAGCCTAAATGGCGAAGCAATCGGTTTGTAGATGAAGTCCTGATAGAGCAACATGCCTCGACTGTTTCCTCCGCCTTGTTCAAACATGCTCAACTCCAATCTGCTCCTCAATTCAAGTTCTTTGTTAACCTTATAAGATAGGTGCATTCTTACTCTGTGTCTATTGGTATTGGCCAATCCATTGGTGCCGGTATCTGTTGGGTTGAAATTTCTTTCTTTTACTTCGTAAGAGTATTGGGTGTAGATGTTTAGTTTTCTTTTGATGATGTAGTCGAGCCTAGCAAGAAATTCCTTACCATCCGAAGGTCTGTCTATTTGGAATCTGAGCCAAGGGTTTTCCCAGATGTCACCATAGACACTAAATTTCCATGCGTACACCGGTCTGATCTCCAATCCTACATACATTCCTTTTTCGTTCTGAATAGAGAAGGACTCTCCAAAGGCATTTGGTGAAATGGCAATGTAACCTGGACTGTAATCTCTATAGAGCAGGGCAGCACTGATGGTCTTGTCAAGCCCTAATAGCAAACCATGCAATTGAGCCCACTGTGTTCCATCATTCGTCGCAGCTTCTCCAAAGAAATGCCAGTTCTTTATTCTTAATGAATAGTCTCCACTGATGTTGTGAAGTTGGCTTGGGATATCTTGAAACTTCCGATATAAGTTTGTGTTCGGTTGAAACTTGGCAGCAAAATCGGTGTACAAGTAATTCAACGCAATGTGGTAATTCTTTCTAGTGTATTTTAGAATTCCGCCAGTTTGTAGATTTCTTATGGCTCTCTTATTCTTGATTTCCGATTCTGTTCTGTGGAAACCATCAATTCGGATAGAGGAAACTTCAAGATCGAGATTGTCTGGTTCTACAAAAATTCCTTCTGGTGGATCGATGACGGTCGCATCAATATTTTTGAAACTACCCATGAGGCTTAGTTCAAAATGTTTCAATGGTCTGATGGTGGCTCCGATGCCTCTGAAGTAATCATTTTCGTTGACTGAATTGTAAGGCTTAAATGCACGCCCTCCTTTTTTAATACTCGTAACCCAAGATGACTTTCCAGATCCAAAATCATTGTGCTCGATCAATCCTTGTCCCATGCTAAAAGAAAAATCTCCAACGACAATGTCTTTCAGAAAATTAGAGTAATCCTTGAGATAAACATGGGCAGTGGTGTAATCAAATCCTTGTCTGTTAGAGCCTTGGAAGAATTCTTCTCCCGGATCTTTTTCTAAGGTAATTCCGTACCTAAATCTGTTTTCGTAATTGTGCCTGTATCGTACAAAGTACCTATGGCTGTTTCCTGCATATGGGGTGATGCCTTCGCTATTTGGTTGGAATCCCTTCTGGTCCTCTAGAATTGTTCTGAACTTGGTAAAAACCTCATTCCGACCTTCTCTCATCATTCTTGAAATAGAATTTTGAAACTTATTTGGATCCTTGATGGAGATATAGGGTCTTATTCTTTTGATGGTCTCGAGATCGATTCCTGGAATTACTTGTAGTTCTTCCAGTCTGATAAGCTCGCCATATTTGGCTCGATGGCTTAGTATGTTTTGAATCTGAATATCGGTCAATAAGATGAGGTCTTTCAGGTCGTCATAATCGGCTTTGTTTATATTCAGCGGGTTCTCCTGAAAACTTTGCAATCTGATGATAATATCAGAAACATCAAATTCATCAAGTTCTTGCTCCTCCAAGAACTGTTCAAGAATCAATTGTAATTCTTGAGGAACATCTTGCGCTACAACACGAATATTGTTAGAAAACAGTAGGATTAATATGATTATTCCTGATCTTATCATTCAAATGGGTACATTTCAGACATAATGCTTTTATCACTTAGGCTCTTACTCCAAAGATAAAAATCAAAATAATTAAAAATTCGTTTACTGTACTTATCTGTCCGCGTTTTCTCGATTTTAACGACCATTTTCTCCAAGGTGACGTCATAATTGTTGTCTGA
>CALFDU010000002.1 GCA_937950315.1 uncultured Saprospiraceae bacterium
TTGACAGCTTCACGGCCGTAATGATATTCTACATACAAAGCTTCCATATAAGTGGTAAAACCTTCATGGATCCACATATCTGCGTGGTCTTTTATAGAAATTGAATTGCCCCAGTATTCATGGCCAGTCTCGTGCACAATAATATAATCCCAATCCATATCCTTTGGAATCATGGATCCTAAATAACCTCTCTTGTATTGATTGCCATAAGCAATACCACTTTGGTGTTCCATGCCCAAATAAGGAGTTTCGATAAGTGCGTAACCATCTTTCCAGAAAGGATAGGGGCCAAAGTAGTTTTCAAATGCTTCAAGTACACCTGATACTTGTTGGAAGTGTTCTTTTGCAATTTTTAGATTGCTTGTCAGGACATAATAATCACATGCCAAAATTCCTTGAGTAGGTGAAACATATTCATCTGAAAAATGAATGTAGTCTCCGATATTGACACTGACGTTGTAGTTGTTGATAGGATAACTTACATTCCAGACGTAGGTAGATTTCTCATCTTGCTCAATTGTTTCAATAAGATTCCCATTGGACACAGCCATTAATTCACTAGGAACAGTAATGCTTATTTTCATGCTATCTGGTTCATCCGATAGGTGATCTTTGTTGGGCCACCAAGAACTAGCGCCGGTGCCTTCGCAGGCCACACCGATCCATGGTGAACCGCGATCATCTTCCTTCCATACAAACCCACCATCCCAAGGTGGTAATTTTGCTTTTATGGGACTCCCATGGTAGCTTACTTTTAACTTGTAGTTTTGACCAACGGTAAGATGGGGTAGGTCAATAAACAGAGCATCATATTTGGGCGTGAAATGACAGGATTTGCCATCGAGTAAAATTTCATCTACGGTGAGATTGTCAAATAGGTCTAGTTGGAGCGATTTCGATTTTTCAAGATACTTAAAATGGATAATATTAGAACCGGAAATGGATTCTGTTTTGGGGTCAATATTTACCGAAAGATCATAGTATTTGACATCATAACAACTTCTTTCCAATCGTAAGGCACCACGAATACTATCTTTTTCGTTAAATGTAAGATCATTATAATATGTACCATGGTGATGGCTTTGACCTATGGCCACATTTGCCGAAAGGCTCAAAATCAATAAAAGTATAGCATGTTTCACTTAGGTAGATTTATGATATTAACGATTTATTGCTCATTAACATTTCGTGATAAATATATATCTTGTCGGTAGTTTATTAAGGAAATATGTATTGTATTACCTTTAAGAGCCAAAAAAGCTTGATAAAACAATGTATTTACGGTTACTAATCATTTTTATTGTTTGTATTGGACTTTCATCTTGTGTTGGTGATAAGAAGCAATTGCCTCATATTGAGAAATTGGAAGACGGTAAATATGTGGTTGTAGGTGCCAAGCGTAATGGGAAGTTGACTGCCACACTGAATAGTGGATTTTATGAAATAAAGCGGGATAGTGCATTTACCAATCTGACGCAGACGATCGATTCTGTAGGAACAACTTTTATTTATAAGAACAATCAAATAATCCACAAAGACCCTCAAGTACTTAGTTTTATTGTCTCTAAAATGACTTCAGATACTTTGGAGTTGAACACAGAGCTGAAGGGCTTTGAATTTGAATTATATTTAGTCAAAGAATCTACGATTGAAAACCAAGAATAAATTATTACTCTTCTTTTTTGCCTTTGCTTTTTCGACGCAAGTAAGCGCCATCAATGTAAGTCTTACGCACAGTCATTTTCAGTCTGAGCAAGGCAGTTATGTTGAAGTTTATGTAAGGATCGCTGGAAATTCTATCGAGTATAAATTGATGGAAGATAGCCTTAGTCAAGCCTCTGTATTGGGTCTAATTTTGATTAAGAAAGACGATGAAATAATATCGATTGATAAATTCAATATGGAGGGACCAGTCGGGAAATCGCGCAACGATTTTTGGGGCAAGCGTACCTACAAACTTGACCCTGGTATCTATAAAATGGAGTATACTTTTTCAGATGAATTTGATGCTCAGAATACCATCAATGAACAACGAACCATCAAGGTTGATGAAAAAGACACGCAAGGCGTCTATTCTTCAGACATTATGTTATTGGCCAAAGTAGAAGCAGAGGCTGATCTGCCTTTCGGCAAATATGGACTCAAGTTTGAACCACTTGCTTATGATATTGTGACACCAGAGTCTGAAAGTTTGATCTTCAATTGGGAGTTGTATGGTCTTAAGTCTATCGGCGAAGAACTGTTTGTATCCATGACGGTCTATGATGGATTTAGTGGGGAGTTTGGTAAAAAGTTATTACAGAAACACAAGCCTTTGAAGGATGCCAACATGCAGGTGGTGATGGAAGATATTTCCATCATGGATTTGTCATCAGGACAATACCATCTGACACTGGAGGTATACAATAGAGAGCGCAAGCAAATTCATTATCGAGAGAAGAACTTTGCCATGGTGCAACCTGTTTCGGATGTGCGATTGAGTGCTACGTTTGATAAAGAATTTGAGAATTCATTTGTGGGTATAATGACAGAAGAAGAGGTGGAATATTCTTTGAGAGCACTTAATTCTCAATTGCAAGGGAATATGGTTGAGACACTGAATAGCGCTTTGGCATCTGGAGATTTGGAAGCCAAAAAATATTTGTTGTATAGTTACTGGTCTAAGGTAACGCCTGACCAACCAGGTAAAGCGCATGATGCTTATATGAAAGTGATACGAGCCGTTGATGATGAATTTGGTAGTCATTTTGGACATGGATTTGAAACAGATCGTGGTCATCTATTTATGAAATACGGCAGACCCAATGATATGATAAAGGTGGTGGATGAGGTAAATGCGCCTCCGTATGAAATTTGGATCTATTATGACTTCCCAACAACCCAACAATCGAATGTAAAATTCTTGTTTTACAATCCGTCACTTTCAGGCGATGATTTTATTCTTTTGCATTCCAATTGTACCGCAGAGCTACAAAACAAACAGTGGGAGCAAGTACTTTACGAGGATGCCGTAAGCGAAAAGTTGGGCAACACAATAGATGGCGTCCAAATGCAGGACAATTTTAATCGTAAGGCACGTAGATACTTTAACGACAATTAGGCCTTTTTCTGTTAAAGATTTTTAATTTTGCGCCTATTATCCCAATCTTCGGGTTCACTATTTTAGGCATATATGACACATTCCTCAAGAATACATATTTTCAGATCATTCTTATTGATATTTCTTACGTTTGGTTCAATTGCGCTAATGGCGCAGACGGGACTTGTAAGAGGTCATGCCTATGATGCTGATTCAGGAGAACCGATCACTTTTGGTAACGCAGTTCTTGAAGGGACTACGATGGGAACCAATACAGATATTGATGGGTTTTTCACTTTGACAGATGTACCCGTTGGGACATACAATCTTCAGATAAGCTTTATTGGTTACGAGACTCAGACGGTTGAGATTGTTGTCAAAGAGGGTAGTATTGTCTATCAAAAAATGATGGTTAAGCCTGGAGGAGTCCAACTACAAGCGGTAGACATCTCCGCAAGACGAGAAGTGGCTCGAACAGAAGTACAAATTTCCAAGCTTCAAGTATCACAAAAACAAATCAAAGCCTTGCCGTCTACGGGTGGTGATGCTGACATCTTACAATACCTTCAAGTTTTACCTGGTGTGATTACAACAGGAGATCAGGGTGGGCAGATATTTATTAGAGGAGGTTCGCCGATTCAAAATAAAATCATGTTGGATGGTATGACGATTTATAATCCATTTCACTCTGTAGGATTTTATTCGGTTTTTGAAACGGAGTTGATTAAGAATGTAGATGTATTGACTGGTGGATTTAACGCAGAGCATGGCGGAAGGATTTCAGCAGTTGTTGATATCAATACCAGAGAAGGAAACAAAAAGAGACTGGCAGGACAGTTGTCAGCGAGTCCATTTTCTGTTAAGGCATTGATTGAAGGACCGATTATCAAGTTGCAGGAAGACAAAGGAGCAGTTTCATTTGTATTGACCGGAAAAAGATCAATCATTGATCAAGCATCTCAATCAATATACTCGTATGCAGGAGCCAATGATTCCATTGGATTGCCATTCTTTTTCAATGACGTGTATTCCAAATTATCCTTTGTAAGCAATAATGGATCTAAGTTTAATGTGTTCGGATTTAACTTTCAAGATGAATACAATGACCCTTCGATTGCGAGAATCGGATGGCAGAATAGTGGAGGAGGAATGAATTTTAATATACTTCCATCTAGTAGCTCTTTGATTGTTAATGGTATTGCTGGATTCTCAGATTATAAATCAGAGATTGAAGAGTCAGTTCCAAGAAGTAGCCAGATACGAGAATTTTTTGTTGGATTGAATTTTGGGTTTTTTCAAGGTAACTACGAGTTAAAATACGGAATTGAGATAAAGAACATTTTTACCAATTTCAATTTCACCAATCAGTTTAATGTAAATCTTGAACAGTTTCAAAGTACAACAGAATTATCTGCTTTTGTGAAGTTTAGACAGGCATGGGATAGGTTGGTTATTGAGCCAAGCGTGAGATTGCAATACTATGCTTCATTGCCAGAAGCATCTCTTGAACCGAGATTTGGACTAAAATATAATATAACCGATTATTTGAGGTTCAAGTTGGCAGCAGGTATTTATAGTCAAAACCTTATCAGTTCATCCAATGAGAGAGATGTTGTTAATTTGTTTACTGGATTTCTGTCAGGACCCGATTCTCGTTTCAATGATTTAGATGGCAACCCAGTAACATCAAAGCTGCAGAAATCTCAGCATTTGGTGACGGGTTTTGAAGCGGATGTCTTTAAGAATTTTGAAGTGAATCTTGAAGGGTATATTAAGAATTTCCCTCAGTTGATCATTGTGAATAGAAACAAAGTTAATCTGGAAGATCCAAATTTTGCCACTGAGACAGGGATTGCTTATGGAGGAGATATTTCAATTAAGTACCAAACGTCAAATTGGTATTTCTGGACAACCTATTCATTGGGATTTGTAAATAGAAATGATGGAGAGCAGATATACAGAACGATTTTTGATCGTCGTCACAATCTGAATTTCTTGGCAAGTTATAATTTTGGAGAGAAGCTTGATTGGCAGGTAAGTGCGAGGTATAATTTTGGAACCGGATTTCCTTTTACACAGACGCAATCATTTTATAATTACCAACCGTTTGCAGAAGGTTCTTCGACTCCTTATGAAACCAATAATTCAAATAATATTGGTATCATATTTTCTGATGAAAGAAATGGAGGCGAATTACCACCATATCATAGACTGGATTTGTCTGCGCAAAAGACCATTACGTTTAGCAAGAATCTGAATGCAGTCGTAGTGGCAAGTATCACTAATGTTACTGATAGAGATAATATATTCTTCTTTGACAGAGTTAGATATGAGAGGGTTAATCAATTGCCTATCTTACCAAGTATTGGAGTTAAATTTAATTTTTAAAAAATCAGAAAATGAATAAGTTCTTTGCCTTTTTTGTATTCTTAGTATTGTTGGCTTCATCATGTAAAGATCCTTGTGATGATATAAATTGTAATGATGGTGTTTGCCTTGACGGGACTTGTCTTTGTGATGATGGATTTGAGGGAGTGAATTGTGAAAGAGCAGAAAGAGAAAAATTCCTTGGAACATGGGAAGGTGATATTGATTGCGGAGAAACACTAGGAGAAAATGAAGTTACACTCATTGTGGCTGAAGATCCATCAGATCCTACGAATGTATTAATTTCTTTAGCTGGTTTCGAACTAATTGATTTTGAACCACTTTCAGGTACAGTGGCAGGAAACAGATTGTTTATTACTTCTTCTACACAATCTTTTGATCCATTTGGCTTAGGTCAAGAAATTGACATTATAATCAGTGGTGATGGGGAATTTAATGAGGATGGTACAGTGACCATGAATATGGCACTTGCAGCTGCTACGTTTTCATTTAATTGTACAGGAATACTTAGCCCGCAATAGGTTAAGCAAAAGAAAATATAGAAAAAAGGGGAAAGATTATCTTTCCCCTTTTTTTTGTTTAAAATGGTATAATTGATTTACATTTGCGTTGAAATTTAAGACAATGAATCATAAGCTTACACCTGAGGAAGGTGAACAACTAAGAAAGGCAATTGCTCAGATAACAATTTTAATTGCAGGGGCAGACGGAAATATTGAAAAGCAAGAACTTTCTTGGGCCAAAAAGATCTCACAAATCAGAGAATACAACCACCCAGTTGCATTGAATGATTATTATAAATCTGTTGGCACCGATTATGATCAGCTTGTTTCAAACATGATTTCTGATTTGCCAAACGACACTAAAGAAAGAACAGCTGCTCTATCAGCCAGTCTTGCTGAATTGAATCCGATTTTGGCAAAACTAGACAATGATGATGCTTATTTTTATTACAAGAGTTTTACGTCATTTGCAGAATATGTAGCCAAAGCTACAGGAGGAATACTAGGATTTTTCAGCGTAAGCTCCGAAGAAAAGAGCTTGATGTCTTTGCCAATGATCACGCCGATCGTCTTGGAGGAGGCTTCTGAAGAGGAATAATTATTCTGTTTATTTTGGTAACTTCAAGGAACAAACAAATTGTCCTTCTATGAAGTGCCTATTGTCCTTTTTCTTTTTATGTGTTTACATTCACTGTGCTGCTCAGCAAGGAGTAGTGGGAATTGTTTCCGACGCAAATACAGGTGAAGCACTTATCGCTGCCAATATTTCGGTAAATGAAGGTGGTGTCTTTTCAGAAGTTGATGGAAGCTATGAAATAGCTTTAACTCCAGGTCAACATACATTGTCTGTCAGCTATATAGGTTATGAGGCAATAAGCAAAACCATTCGAGTAAAAGCAGGAGAATTTACAACTGTTGATTTTGAACTTGCTGCTTCTAAGTTATTATTAGAAACAGCCACCATCACTGGATCAAAATATGAGCGATCTGTGGCAGAAGCGCCTGTATCCATAAGTGTCATTTTACCAGATGTGATTGAGTCCAACAATACCAGTGATATTGCCACTATTCTTGACAAAGTTCCCGGAGTACAGATCATTGATGGACAAGCCAATATCAGAGGTGGATCTGGCTTTTCTTACGGTGCTGGTAGTAGAGTGATGTTGCTGGTAGATGAAATTCCTGGCTTACAAGTAGATTCAGGCTTGGCCAATTGGAAAGACATTCCTACTGAGAACATCAGTCAAATTGAGGTAATCAAAGGTGCATCCAGTGTGCTTTATGGTTCTGCTGCGATGAATGGAATCATACATGTGAGAACCGGTTATGCAACCTCCGAACCAGAAACAAAATTGAATGTTGCATACAATACTTTTGGGTCACCCCAAGATCTGAGAAAACAATGGTGGGATAAAGCACCTAATGATTTTGTGATTTCTGGCGTTCACAAAAGAAAGATCGGAAAGCTTGATTTGGTAGTTAATGGATTTTTCAACGACGAGTCTAAATTTTATTCAACAGATAATGGAACCATCACTGGCGATGATGATCGACCAATGGAGTCCACCAAAATAAGAGGAGGTGTAAAATTAAGATATCGAGTCAACGATCAATTGTCTTTTTCTTTAAATACCTTGATTACAAGATTGAATGCATCGAGTCCCTTTCTTTGGAAGAATCCGACGAGTGGTGCGTACGAAAATTTTCCTGGTGCCATCACAGAAGGTATACGAACAAGGTTCTTTATCGATCCTACCATTAAATACTATGATAAAAATGGCGGAAAGCATCAGTTACAAAGTCGACAATATTCTACGGACAACGATCAAAATAATAATCAGTCCAATACTTCCTTTAGTAATTATTTTGAATATCAATATCAGAAAAAAATCAACGAAATTGGTTTGCTAAGTACTTCGGGTATTTCTACACAGTTAGTAAACTCTGATTCGGAATTGTTTGGGGATACTACATTTTTTTCTCGCAACTTGGCTTTATATACGCAACTAGAAAAAGAGTTTTTTAACTCATTAAATGTGTTGGCGGGTGTGCGTCTTGAAAACAATGTGCAAGTAAGTCCGGAGGATTTTATGGGCTTTACCATTCCAGATGGAAGGGATGAAGATTCACAATTTATAGCTAGGGGAGCATTGAATTACGAAGTATCCAAATTTACATTCTTAAGAGCTTCACTTGGACAAGGTTATCGATATCCGACCATCAGTGAACGTTTCATAACTACAAGTTTTGGAGGGTTGAATATATTTTCCAATCCATTTTTGGAACCTGAAACAGGTTGGTCATCTGAATTGGGAATCAAGCAAGGATATAAGATAAGGGAGCTGAATGGTTTTTTTGATGTGGCTGCATTTTGGAGTCAATATGACAACATGATGGAATTTACCTTTACAACAGTTAATGGTATACCTGGTTTTCGGTCTGAAAATGTGGGAGACATAGATATCAAGGGAATTGAAGTTACGGCTGAAGGAATTACCCATTTGTCAGATTTTAAAATTGGATTTTTAACGGGGTATACTTTCATCAATCCGATCTACAGGAATTTTGAGGACAATGATGCTTTGCAAGAATCTTTGTCAAGTTCAAGGATCTTGATTGATGGAATTTTGGAAGATGCGGATGCTATAAATATATTGAAATACAGAAGCCGGCACAATGTGAAAGCCGATATCCAATTTGGATACAAGGATTTCTTATTGGGTGTAAATATTACCAGAGTGAGCCATGTAGAGAATGTAGACTTTTTATTGGCTAACTTTGCAGGTATAAGAGAGTATAGGGCTTTGGATCAAGATGGTTATATGACCTTGGATGCACGAGTATCTTATGCCTTCACATATTCTGATGTAGATACCAAGGTGTCATTGGTCGGCAAGAATATGTTGAATGAAGAATATACAATACGACCTGGACTGCTAGAAGCCCCAAGAAACTATGCTTTAAGAATTGATGTAAAATTCTAATTAAACAGAACATCTTAAAGAATCAATGGTTAATCAAGTAACGAACAATAAAAACATGAAAAACGCAATTTTAATTTTTGTAGCAGCAATGCTAAGTTTCGGGCTTTTCGCTTGTAAAGGAGACAAGGCTGCTAAAGTAATGGAAAATGCTGGCTCGGCAGTTGAGAGTGTTGTAGAATCAGCAGTAGAAACTGTTGATGAAACCATGGAAGACATGAGTGAAAAAGTAGAAGAGGTCGCCGAAGATCTAATGGATGATTCTGAAGCAGAAATGAATAAGATCGGTAGTGATGAGCTTGACGAAATGAAAAAAGCGGAAGCTGAGGTAGCGGAAAAACCGCAGCTAGGTACTACGAATGGAGCAAATTCAGATTATATTCCAAAACCAACCAGTGGATCAACAGGATCTTCAGCAACATCGAGTTCAACGGGTGGAACCAATACTTCAAGTACCTCAAAGCCAAGTGGAAGTGCGTCAACAACTACAACCACGACCACCAGCACAACGACAAGTGGACAAGGAAATAGTAGCAATGATTCTGCAGTGACTGATGCCACATCTCAAGTAACTACTGCCAATTCAAATCCTACTCCTGTACTGAAAGGTGGTAGCGATAAACCGAAGCCATCTTCATCAACGCAGACAACAAAAGTGGATAAGGTAACCAAGCCATCTAGTGCAGGGACATCCACAACAACCAATATTGGTAATGCTGCTGCGACCGGTGTAGACCATGCAGCATTCAACACTTTGCTAAGTAAGTTTGTATCGGCAAGTGGAGACGTAAATTATAGTGGATTGAAAGCGAGCAATCGTGCTTTGAATGCATACTGTAGCAGCCTTTCATCAAATCCACCACAAGACTCATGGTCGAGAAATGAGCAATTGGCGTATTGGTTGAATGCCTACAATGCCTTTACTTTAAAGTTGATTACGGAGAACTTTCCATTGAATAGTATAACTGATTTGAATGGAGGAAAACCATGGGATAAAAAATGGATTGAAATCGGTAACCAGACCTTGTCTCTAAATGGAATCGAAAATGATATCATCAGACCTAGGTACAACGATGGTCGTATTCACTTTGCCGTTAATTGTGCAGCGAAGTCATGTCCACCATTGGCCAACTATGCTTTTACGGCTGGCAATGTCAATAGCAAACTAGAAGCTTTGACCAAAAGTTTTGTCAATAGTTCAGCAAATGAAATATCCTCAGGAAGCATCAATATCTCAAAAATCTTCGATTGGTACAAGGCGGATTTTGGGAATCTAGTGACTTTCCTTAATAAGTATTCTAATACGAAGATCGATGCAGGAGCAACCGTCAATTACATGGACTACGATTGGTCACTGAATGGAAAATAGTCAAAAACTGAACATTGTTTTTCTCGATAGCTTCACCACCAATCCGGGTGACTTAAGCTGGTCTTCATTGGAGGCCTTGGGTAACTTTTCTCACTATGAAAATATCGTGGAAGGGGAAGCATTGATTGAAAAGGCCAAGGATGCAGATATACTCATTCTTAACAAAGCCAATATCACAGAATCGGTTATCCAACATTTGACGAAAGTCAAATTAATATGTGTGGCGGCAACAGGATACAATAGTGTCGATGTCCGCGCTTGCGCAAATGCTGGTATTCCAGTATGTAACGTGAGTGGGTACAGTTCGCCTGCAGTGGCTCAACATGTATTCGCCTTGATACTTGCCTTGCAAAACCAAGTGCGCACATACGCCAATGAGGTTAGTAATAATAAATGGTCAAATCAAAAATTCTTTTCTTATCAAAATCAAAGTTGGTATGAATTAAAGGGAAAGACCTTTGGAATTTTTGGATTTGGTAAGATAGGGCAGGAGGTAGCAAAGATTGCACTTGCTTTTGGTATGAAAGTGATTGCCTATAGAAAACACAAGGAAAAAGGAAGTATTGATGGAGTAGAGTTGGTCGAGCAGGATGTGCTGTTTGCTGAGTCTGATTACTTGAGTCTACATACTTCATTGAATCAAGAAACCCATGGCCTGATCAATGCCGATCGACTTGTAAAAATGAAGCGCTCGGCTGTGTTGATCAATACAGGTAGAGGCCCACTGATTGTAGAAGCTGATGTCAGAGATGCTTTAAAAGAAGGGGTGATTGCTGGAGCAGGCTTGGATGTATTGTCAAGCGAACCGCCAGTGGTAGATCATGTACTTTTTGGAATTCCAAATTGTGTGATTACACCACATATCGCTTGGGGAAGTGTCGAAGCTCGGTCTAGATTAATAGAAGGCTTGGTAGGGAATATCCAAAGTTATTTAAAAGGAAGACCGATCAATGTGGTATCCTAAATATTGTGCTTGTTTAAGAAAGCAGAAAAACTAAAATAAAAAGCCCTATCCGAAGAATCGGACAGGGCTTTTTTATTTTTTAGAAATTCCTAGGCGTTAGGAATTCTCAATGTCTGACCTGGGTAAATTTGGTTAGGATCTTTCAACATTGGTGTGTTGGCTTCGAAGATGTCGTTGTACTTCATTGGATCGCCATAAAATTCTTTGGCGATTTTAGAAAGGCTATCTCCTGGCTTCACTTCATAGAAAGTTGAAGTAGGTGGAGGTGTAGTAACAGAGATTCGGTCATCAACAGCTGCGATGCCATCTACGTTGCCCAACATAAGAATTACTTTTTCTTTGTCTTCTACCGAAGTTGTCAATCCATAAACAACGGCAGTCCCGTTGTCAAATTCAATATCAAGGTTTTCGACAGGAACCCCTGAGCCGCCCACCATATTTTTTAATAATCCAGCAGTTCTTGTGTTTGCTGCTGCTGCATCAGCTGCAGCATCTACTGCTGCGTCATTTTCATTGGCTGCATCTTTTAAGAGGTTTGATCCAGCGTTTTTAAGAAAAGAGAATAATCCCATGTATTTCTATTGATTTTAAGTGAATAATTAAGTGAAGTGTTTCAAAGACTCCTTGCATATGATCTTCTGAGAGTAATTTCCCAGTAGAAATGGCTCAAAGTTCTCATTTCACATCAATAATATCAATAAGATTGGACTTTAAATAATTCCCTTAAATGCTAAATTTTTTCATTTAGTCGAATATTTGCCTTGAGCGACCAAAATAGAGCCAAAAACACGCATTACAAGGTGCATAAATCTTATGATATCCCTATTAAAACTTTATATTTGCGTTCATTTTGAAGAATAATCTAGAAAAATTGCAACAATGCAAGGAAAGGGACTTATAAAGATATTTTTTGTACTGCTAGTACTGGTATCTCTATTACAAATTCTATACACAGTGCCAACCAGTAAGGTTGAGGCTGCAGCAGACAAATATGCACAGTTAAGAGCAGAATCTGTAACGCCAGAATTGGCTTTTGAAACAGAAAAAGCTGCGAAAGCTAGATATCTGGATTCAATGTCTTCTGAAGAGATTTTTAAAATTCCGTTGTTCCAGTCATTTACCTACAATGACTTGAAAAACAGACAGTTAAATCTTGGATTGGACTTGAAAGGGGGTATGAGTGCAGTTCTGGAAGTGGATTTGAGAGAATTACTCATTACTCTATCGGGAAACAGTAAAGACAAAGCTTTCAGACAAGCATTGGACAATGCAACAGCTGCACAGTCAAATGCACAATCAGACTATGTAAACTTGTTTTTTCAGGAGTATATAAAATTACCTGAAGCTGACAGAGGGGGTCTTGCTAGAATCTTCAAAAGAGATGCAGAGTTGAGTGAAGTACTACAATTGGATACTCCAGATGGTGAGGTAATTAGAATCTTGAGAGAGAAAGCCAATGAAACAGTACTATTGACTTTCAATAGATTAAAGCAAAGAATCGATAAGCTAGGGGTTGTTCAACCAAATGTAAACCTTGATGCGGCGAGAGATTTGATATTGGTTGAGATGCCAGGTATCGATAATCCGGCTAGAGCAAGAGAGTTTTTGACGGGAACGGCAGATCTTGGATTCTGGGAGATATATAGAGTTACTGATCCAGGTGTAATGGGAGGATTCTCAGAAGCAGACAAGAGGTTGACAAGTGGAGCAGATACTGCACCAGAGGAGATCGTATATGATTCTATTCCACAACCAGTGCTTGATGATCTAGGTAATGAAACAGGTGATACAACCTACCAATTGGTAGAAAGAGCTTCTGAAACATTCGGTAATGAAGGTGTATTGCTTTCAATGCTTGAGTTGAATGGAGCAGGAGGAACGATGAGTTTCTCAGGAACTACTTTTGGTGTTGCTAAGAAAAACGATAGAAAGGCCATCTCAGAAATGCTTGACCGTCCTGAAATTAAAGCACTTTTCCCTGCTGACGCCAAGTTTGCATGGTCAAGAGCACCGATTCCAGCAAAGAACCTTCCTGAAGGATCTGATGATGTTGGAAAATACTCACTTTCTATTCTTAAGAAAGCGAAGGGAGGAGAGAAAGCACCATTGGGTGGTGATGTTATTATAGCTACCTCTTCTTCACCTAATCCGCAAGGAGAAATGGGTGTAAGTATCACCATGGACAATGTGGGTGCTAAGAAGTGGGGACAAATGACTCAGATTGCCTTTGATGCAGGTCAAAGAGAAATTGCGATTTCACTGGATGATGAAGTAGTTTCTGCACCTTCAATCAGGGTGCCGATTAAGCAGGGAAGATCTGAGATTACTGGAAACTTTACTGTACAAGAAGCGAAGGATTTATCTAGCATTTTGGAAGTTGGAAAGTTGCCAGCAGGTATTAAAATTATTCAAGAATCAACAGTTGGTCCTTCATTGGGAGCAGAAAATATTTCAAGAAGTTTCAGGGCCTTGATCATCGGTATCAGTTTGGTATTGTTGTTCATGGTATTCTATTACGGTGGAGCAGGTGTTGTTTCAATCGTTGCTTTGTTGCTTAACTTGTTTTTCATCTTTGGTGCATTGGCGAGTTTCGGAACAGTATTGACATTGCCTGGATTTGCGGGTATCATCTTGACGGTAGGTATGGCCGTGGATGCCAACGTAATCATCTTTGAAAGAATAAGAGAAGAGTTGAGAGCTGGGAAAACCTTGATGGCCTCGGTCACCGATGGATTTAGAAACTCCTATTCAGCGATTATTGATGCCAACGTTACCACTTTATTGGTAGCAGGAGTATTGACCTATTTTGGACTTGGTCCAATCAAAGGATTTGCCGTGATCTTGATCATCGGTGTACTTTGTTCATTGTTTACTGCCGTATTGTTGGGTAGAATGATCATTGATTGGTGGATCGGAGGAGACAGAAATCTTACTTTCTGGACTGGTGCATCTAAAAACATGTTTGCCAATTTGAATTTTGACTGGATCGGAAAGAGAAAGATTGCTTATGTATTCTCAGGAGTAATCATCGTAGCAGGTCTTGCTTCTATGTTTACTAGAGGTTGGGATCTTGGTGTTGATTTTCAAGGGGGATGGAAATACGATATCGAATTTTCAAGTGATGTATCAGTAAATGCAGAGACACTTCGTACTGGATTGGCTGAGTACTTGGGTGATCAAACGATTGTAAAATCAGTAGCAGCAGAAAATACGTTCAACATTGTAACTCCATATAGAATCAATGATGCTGGAGAAAATGTAACTGCGGAAGTTGTTGAAACATTGAGAACATCATTGGAAGCTGTAACAGGTACGACGATCAATGAAAAGTCATTTCCATTGGCTTCAACGAACAATGAAACACATATTTTAAGTTCAAGTAAGGTAGGACCTACCATTGCGGATGATATTAAAAACAGTTCATTCAAGGCAGGATTCTTTGCTTTGTTGTTGATCTTCTTGTATCTATTCTTAAGATTTAACAAGTGGCAATATAGTTTGGGTGCCGTTGCGGCGGTAGTTCACGATTCATTGTTGGTATTGGGTCTTTTCTCATTGTTGAAAGGATTGGTTCCATTCAGTCTTGAAATCGATCAAGCATTTATTGCCGCCTTGTTGACCGTAATTGGATACTCAATCAATGATACGGTAGTTGTATTTGATAGAATCAGAGAAGACTTGGGTATTTATACCAATAAGTCAACGGATGAGGTAATCAATATTGCCTTGAACAATACATTCTCAAGAACAATCATTACCTCTTTGACTACCTTGTTTGGAGTATTGATTCTCTTCTTATTCGGGGGAGAAAGTACTAGAGGATTTGCTTTTGCATTATTGATTGGAATTATCGTAGGAACGTATTCATCAATCTTTATTGCGACACCAATCGTAAGAGATTTAACAGATAATCTAAAAGCTAAGAAAGTTGCCGCAAAGAAGCGATTTTCAAAAGCTTTGAACTAGAATAACTCAATAATTACCATTGATAAAAAAGCTCCCTACTCAGGGAGCTTTTTTTATATACTTACGTTATATAACTGTCGCGTACCTTCCATTTATTAAAAGTTAATGTATTATTTTTATGGATAATATGTTGATAAACAGCCAGTTATATCTATATCTTTATTGATATGACGTGATTAGTATAATTTTTGTATTTCTAAAGTATACTTCTGGTCATGGCCTCAATCTTAAGAACTACTTGTTGAGACTAATGTCAACTATTATATAATAGTTATAATGAAAATTGGACAACTTAATATGAAGGGAATCCTTGTCTTTGTGCTCTCTTTTTTCGGTGTTGGTGCTTATGCATTTTCATTGGCCAGTGATGTGCATGTATTTGAGGATAATGGTCCTGTATTAGAATTGATGGCGGATGTAACGGTGTGTTCAGGTAGCGCTGTAGAATTATCAGAGCTACCTATAGCAGAAACAACTGGTGCGGAAGTGGAATTTACCTATCATGCAGATATCCCTATTTCGGAGCAGAATGAGATTTTAACAAACAATGTTGTAATTACAGCTGATGATGTGATCTATGTCGCAGCGGATGACGGGACTTGTGTAACGGTATTGGAAGTACCAATTGAATATGTCATTTCACCTATACTTGTTTTTCCAGAAATCATAGAGATATGCAGTGGTGAAGAGGTTGATATCAGTCAGTTTGTGGTGCAAGATTTGGAAAACACGGGAGCGCCGATCAGTTTTCATACAAGCAATAATCCGACACCAGATAATGAGATCATTGATCCATTCATTTCTCCACAAATGACGACCAATATTTATGCATTTGCGGAGTTGGGAGTGTGTGAATATGTATTGCCTATCCCGATAATCGTAAAAGCGTCTCCAGATTTATTTGTAACAACAGAGCCGGTGATTTGTACTGGTCTTGATCTTAATCTAGATGATTTACTGATTACGGACTTAAACAATACAGGTGCTGGATGGACACTGCATAGTGCATTGCCAGCGACTCCTCAAAATGAAATATTGGATCAGATTGTGAATTATAGTAGTTCGACAATCATATATGCTGTGTCGCAATCAGGCGATTGTAGAACAGAATTACCAATCAATGTGACGGTTACTTCTTCGTTGTATGCTGGGGAGGATGTGCAGGGATTTTCCTGTGAAGGAACGGGGCCATTTGATTTATCAACCATTGTTACTCCAGGAGCCAATCCGGGAACCTATGTTCCAGTGAGTGCCAATCCATATTTTGACCCAATTACCAATAGTGTAGATTGTGATGCAGCTCCAGCTGGTAGTTATAATTTTCAATATATCGTTGCTGCCAATGGACAATGCCTACCTGATACTTCATTGCTTGAATTGGTTGTTCAGGGAAGAACCAACGCGGGTCAAGACAACACAAGGAAAATTTGTGAAGGTATTTCTGGTCCAGTAGATATGGGGCAGTTTTTAAATGGCGCATCGAGCAGTGGAGGAACATGGAGGCAGTTGACGGGGCCAACTCTGAATGTGAGTAATCCATCCATGACTGATTTTTCTTCCATTCCATCTGACACATTGATCTTTCAGTATATCCTTGAAGGAGTAGAAGAATGTCTACCGGATACAGCATTGATTACAATAGATGTAACACCTGCTCCGCAGCTGGCTGGTTCGCAAAGAAGATGCTCAGATGACTTGAATTCCTATACGTTTGTTTTTTGGACAGAGTTCACAAATGTTAGTGTGGATTTTGGAACCATTACGACCTTTATGGATGGGTTTCAAGTAGAAAATATACCGATTAGTCAGGGGATCAATATTACCTTGGTTAATGAGGATAATTGTAGTAATACGATACATGTCAATCCACCGGATTGCGACTGTGCGTTTGTGCCTTTGCCTTTGTTGATCAACAATGTTTCAGTGTGTCAAGGCGAGCCTGTTCCTACGATGAATGTGGGCCTTGAACCAGGGATTGCTGCCAACTGGTATAGTGAGTCAGAAGATGGAGATTTGTTGTTTGAAAATGGTGTTTCTTTTAACCCATCGATAAACACTCCAGGTCATTATTCGTATTGGGTTGAGGTGTATAATATTTCAGATCCAGATTGTGTCAATGAGAGCAGGGTTGAAGTGACCTTGGATATATGGCCATATCCATCGGTCAACAAGATTGATGCTTTTGGTTGTGTGACTGATAATATTGCTTCCTTTAATTTTGATGATGTCGCTTCCGCAAATGATCCCACTGGGACTTTGATATATAATTTTTATGCTACAGAAGCGGACGCCATGAATCAAACCAATCCGTTGCCTACAGAGTTTCAGGCAGACATAAATGCATTGGGTAGTTTGTATGCAACAGTTGAATTTGGAGGTGAATGTCAAACAATCGCAGAAGTAGAATTACAAACAAGTCCAAATCCTGATGTAACATTTGGTGTGATAAATATTACTTGTGATGTAGAAACTGGTGGTGCATTTGTTACCAACAATGATCCATCACAGGATATAACGTTTAGTTATAATTATCAAGATTTTACTTCCAATCCACTACAAGAAGGGTTGTTTGGCGGGAATGCATTTTTGCAGGCGCAAAATCAATTTGGTTGTATAGTGGGTGAGTGGGTATTTATTGAAACGCAAACGGGTATTGCCATAGAGTCACAAGGTTTGGTCTGTGATGGTAATGGTACGCCTAGCGACGCCACAGATGATTTTCAAGTCATGACATTTAATATTTCTTCTAGTACTGGTTCTGCCATGTTTGAAGCAATTGATAATGTTTCAGGAAATTCATTTGGTTTATTTCCATATGGTGTCGATAATGATATTATCATTCCTGTGAATGGAGATTGGGTGGTTATGGAGTTTATTGATCAAGAGGACATGCTTTGTTCTACTAGTTTAACTTTGGGCTTTTTAGAAACGTGTTCGACGCAATGTGGAATTACGGAAGTATCTATTGTAGGTTCAGAATGTTCTGATAATGGGACCCCTGCCAATCCATTTGATGATCAGTTTTTTCTTGATGTTGAGGTGCTGGCAGTAAATGCTTCGGATGGTTGGGTATTGGATGGTGAATTGCAATTTACGGGAGACTACACAAATACGCAACGCATAGGGCCTTTTGACATAGAAGACCACGAAGGGATTCTGATATTTCAAGATAATGCAAGCAGCGATTGCTTTTTTGAATTACAGTTTGATGTGCCACGACCATGTTCTAATGCATGTGGATTTTCTTCGGCAGAACTGTATCAAATAGATTGTGACGATGCTTTTACAGGGCCGATTACTGATGACGATGAATATTATGTCACGCTGTTGTTGAGTAATATCAATTCTGGTAAAGAAGAATTTTTGGTTGTGCTTGAAGGAGATACTTTGGGCCCATTTATATATGATGAATTGGTAGAGTTTTATGATGTAGATCCGGTTGCTTTGAGTGAAGTAACGATCACGGTTATAGACTATGAAAATCAGGCATGTTATGAAGAATTCAGTCTTCTCATAAATCCATGTTCGGAATGTATTGAGACTACAACTTTGGTGCAAGATACCTTGAATCTTAACTGTGTTGCCGATGAAGAAATTGCGGAGGTTGATGTCAGTTTGTCAGGAACTTATGAGTGGATTAATCTGGCCAACAATGTCTTTGTTTCGGATGAATTAAATCCTGGGATGGATGAATTGGGCTCATTTGGGATAACGGTTAATCACGATAACTTATGTGTGTCTTCCGATACGTTGATTGTTATCCAAGAGAATGTATATCCCCAAGCAGATGCAGGGAGTCCTATGGTGATAAATTGCGTTGATACTACTGTTACATTAATAGGAGGAACCACCCATCCTGATCATATTTTATATGAGTGGTTTGATGACAGTAATAACTTACTTGCAAGTTCCACGGATGGTGCGTATGTGACTAATCTTGAAGGGAGTTATTATCTACAGGTGACGGACACATTATTTAAGTGTGAGTCTCAGTTAAGTGAGGTTTTGATTACGAGAGATGATGAGATTCCTAACTTTACGGTTGATGTTTTTCCGATAGATACTTTGACTTGTTTTGCAGACGAAATTGAGGCCAATCCGGTTGAGTCAATTATTGGGCATGATGTAGTTTGGAGTTTTGATGGAGAATCCTTTGATCAAGATTCTTTGCTGATGACGGAGGTAGGGATTTATACCATGGAGATAACCGATGAAGAAAACGGTTGCGTACAATCTCTCGAATATGAGATATTTAAGAATGCAGACTTCCCAATCATAGACTTAGAATTTCCTGATACATTGAATTGCATCAATGACATTGTTGTGCTAGAGGCAGGTCAGTCTTCTGTTGAATCGTCTATTACCAATCAGTGGTACGATCCTAATTTTGATGAGTTGGACGGTGAAGAAAATTTGCAGTTGGAAATTTCTTCAGGTGGGATGTATTATCTTGAATTGAGTAATTCAGAGAATGGTTGTGTAGAAATAGATTCTGTGTTTGTTGTGCTAGACCAATTGTTACCAGAAATTGATGCTGGTGCAAATGATTTTATCCGATGTTTTGAGGATGTTTATGTACTTGGAGGAGTAATAGATTCTATAAGTAACTTTGACTTCAGTTGGACTGATCAAGCGGGTGGACAAATTGGCCAAGGTCAGATTTTGGATCCAGAAGTATCAGGGCCGGGGACTTATTATTTTGACGTGACGAATAGGACAAACTATTGTTCTTCGGTTGATTCCATTGTTATAGTTGAGGATCCTAATTTGATACATGGTATGGAAGTAGACTCTGATGATCCGTTGTGTTACTTAGATGAAAATGGTTTTATTATAGTGCAAGATGTATATACAGAAGGAACCAATGTTCAATACTTTTTTAATGGGCAGAATTCCAATGGGGAAATTATGTTGGAAAATTTGGTGGGAGGAGATTTCTTGGTTGAAGTATTGAATGCTGAAGGCTGTACTTATGATACATTAATCACCTTGGTAGATCCGTATGTTTTGACGCTGGATTTGAATGTAGAAGAGAAAGAAATAATAAACTTGGGTGACTCATTGGCTATCGAAGCTACTACCAATATTTTGCCTGAAAATATTGCCACTATAGAATGGACAAATCCAGAGTCGCATTCGGATCCAGGTAATTTGACAACAAGTATATTTCCTTATTCGCATACGTCCTACGAGTTGGTAGTCACAGATGAAAATGGTTGTGTGATTTCTGATGGGCTTTCTGTTTTTGTGACAGAAGAAGTGAATTTATATTTCCCAAATATATTTAGTTTGGCTCCTGGTTCTGAAAATCCGGAGTTTATGATTTTAGGTGATCGTCAGGTAGAAACGGTTACTCTTTTTGAGATCTATGATCGCTGGGGGAATAAGGTTTTTGCTACAGAAAACTTTAGGCCAGGCGAAGACGGATTTGGGTGGAATGGAATGAACAATGGTATTGAAGCTGCTGCGGGTGTCTACATCTATAGAGTAGAGGCGACCTTAAAGAATGGAAAAGAGAAATTCTTTGTGGGCGATGTAACCTTGGTCAAGTAACTGATGTATGCACATTTGCGGAAGCATAAAAAAACTACCTAATTGAGAAATACGTTTACTTTAGGCCTTGTAAATTACTCTCAATGGTATTTCTTGTCCGTTTATATTTTTATTGCACAAATCCATCGAATTTAAATTCAATTCTTTCAAATTAATTTTTACTTTAGGAATCAGTAATGTTTATTTAAAAAACAACTAGTGTGATTCGTAATTTAATAGTTGCTGCATTTGTAATAGGAGGGTTTGGATTTATTTTATTTCAGATTTTTCAATTTTTCTTTTCGGTGGGAGGATCTCGAACACGCATTGAAAAAGATAAGAAAGAATTGAAGCTGCTTTCAGGAGCTCTTGTTGACGAACTTGTCCCAATTAATGAGGATGAGCTTGCCTTGTTATCGTCTAAGTTGGAATCTCAACGTGTTACAAAAGGAATGTACTATACAGAAAAGGGAGTGCTTAATTCTATTTATGAAGAGCCAATGCTTACCTATGGTTATCGAAATTATGGATCTGGTAAGTCTGTGCTTGTAGCCAATACACACGAGAGTCAATTTGAATTCGTTGAGCGTGGTGACGGTGTGGAGATGAAGGTAAACGGTTATTTACATGGAGTCATAACTGGGGCAGGAACCTTGGTAGGTGTCGACGGAGAGCGAATAGCTAATATTGTTGATGATCCAAGGTCTGATTATCAAGCAATTACTATTCGTGAACGTAAGGTAGCTGAGCTATTGAATCCGGAATCACAGGATATTACAAATAATTCTAGAGCATTTCTTGAACTAAAGCCACTTGATGAGGTAGAGCAGAATATTTTGCTAGGAGTGATGATTTACAATAGTTTAATTAAGGCATAATCCTTTCAATTCGAGGGAAATTATCTTTTTTTACGCGTAGAACTGTGGAAAATCAGAAAAGATATAAATATCAAATAAATACCGAAGATACTGCAGCTATAATAGGTTAAAAACGCAACTAACTGGTATAGAGTGTATTATATATGGCATGAATGTACAAAAATTAATTTTTTTCATGTTTATATTAGTTAATTATATAATATGATTATATTTGTGTTGTGAAAGTTGTAATTATGTCGTGATGATGCCATAAAACTTGAACAACTAGTAGCCAAAACCTAATGCCTCCCAAAGGCCAAACATCTTTAAATCACAGTTTTTTTTAATTTTTGTGATTTAGAAGCAGTTTCCCGACTGTCGATTAAGAAAAATATTATTTACTAGTTTGGAAAAACTAGTGCGTTTCAATCTAAGATTCCCTCAGCCGATTGAACCCACCTAAACAGTATTGATTTAGAATCAACACAACCCTCGTGCGTTGTCATGTGATTAATAATGGCGAATAATATTCGTTTCGTAAAAATCATTTGATGAAGTCATGGTCAGGGCTTGTGTATTGGTTTATGTATTCAAATGAGAAATTTTACAAAATGAGGGAACTACAATTTAACCTTACACTTCAAAAAGTTATCAATGCTATATCCATTACGGCATTGATCTTTCTATCCACCTATTTACAGGCACAAAAAGAATTGTTGCCGAATGCTTCTGTTGCAAGTATTGGTGTAGAGAATAATACTCTACATTATTATATTGATCAGACAGTTGAAGGTGTTTCGCTAATTAAAAATGAAGTTGAAAAAAAATCAGATGCTTCTCTTCATTTGTTCTCTCATGGGCAGCCTGGTCAATTATTCATTGAGGGTGATTGGTTGGGAGTCGAAGGTATTGAGCAATGGGTTCATGCTAATTATGAGATTTCATCATTTCAAAATTTAAACATTTACGGATGTTCATTTGCATCAGGAGCCAAAGGGGTTCAGGCAGTAAAAAGTCTGGAAGATGCTTTAGGAATTCCTGTAGCAGCATCAAACAACATTACTGGTGTAGATGGAGATTGGGAATTAGAGGTTGGTGAGGTAAATGTATCAGTTAGCATACAGAACTATAACTTTAATTTGCAAGATCCTTTGGGTTGTGATTGCACTGAATATATCTACATAAATGACCCAGCTGGTAGTGGTCCAGTTTTTAAATTTAGGGTTGAATCAGATAGTACAGTAACTCAGGTTTTTTCAGATAATGCTTCAAATACTCCTTTTATTCCGCGCGGAAGCGTTGTAAGCCCTCATGGGCTTACCATTGATCCTTTTGGTAATGTTTATGTTGGAAATCACAATACAGGATCTTCGGCAAATCCAAGAGGAGTGGACGTATTTACTTGTTCTGGTGATTTAAAACAAATGGATATACTTCCCTTTGATGCTAACGATGATGGAGTCATCACTAATAGTGCTGGAGGAACAGCAGGAGAATACACTAATTCTGGTTATTACAACGGAAGTTTATATCTTAATTCATGGTTCAGGTCAGACTATGCAGGTGAGCTTGCTTTAGAATATGATCTTTGCTCTGGTGATCTTTTAGGAACATATTATTTCTGCGATAGGGATGCTTTCAATATGAACGATGAGCGTAATTGGGGAATGTATTTGGACACCGAAAGAAGAGAGTTGTATAGAAATACGCAAGATGGAATTGTAGTTTTTGACCTTGATATTCCTCCTGGAATGGATAATTGTCAGGATAGTATAATTATAAAACAAGGCGCAAGAAGCAATAATAATCGTGGAATTACTAGATTGATGGATGGATCTTTTGTGACTAGAGATTCAGACCATTTATTTAAATATGCTCCGGATGGGACTCTATTGGCAGGTCCAGTAGACATGAGGACTATCTTGGCGGATGTGGGAACTACAAATGAGGCAGGAAGTAGATCATTTGGAGTAGTTGCAAGCATGAATGGTGGTGTTTATGTATCTTCGAGCGGGAGAGAATGTTTATCTCTTTATGATCAGGATCTTAATTATATAAGGGCAGCTTATATAGTTCCAAATGGATCTAATGCAGCTGCTAAAGCTGTAGCAATATCCAAGGAATGTTGCCCAGTTAATGAAAATTCACAAATTGATATTGTGTTTTGTGGGACTTCTCCAGAACCAATATATTTAGAAGATCTTATACCTTGTGCAGGAGGTCTTTGCTTAAGTGAAAACCCAACTCCATCTAACTTATTCAATGTTGAATTTAGAGATTGCGATAATTCATTGGCTGTAATGGATAATTCTATGGGTGCATGTGGTGAATTAAATTTAAGATCAGATGGATTAGGTGATGCAAATCCTTGCTCAGCATTTGAAATTAATATGAGCCTTGGATCAGTTACTGCACAAATTGATATTACTGAGGTCGGAGAATGCTGTGAAAATAAATCAACTATAAAAGCTGATGTTAGAATAATAGGAGCATGTAATAAATCAATTGAGGCATTTATTTTGATTGGAGATCGTCATGTTGGGCAATCACCTGTGCAAGTTCCTCAGTCCTCTGACATTACATATTCTATAGAAGAAACCATTGAGGCAAACGGAGAATTAGAAACTATCTCCGTAGAGTTTGTTGGTTTAAGTGGAAAAACTTGTTCACTTTCAGAAACATTTAGATTACCTGTCTCATGTGATGTTGACTTGGAAGTTTATAAAGATATTGATATCTGGGAACCAAATGTTGGTGACGAAGTAAAATATACCATACAGGTTACCAATCAAGGGACTGATGGAGCGACTGGAATCATGTTGCAAGATAGTATGCCTGATGCATCCGCGATTACAGACTTGACTCTGGTAGGTCCGGCCACGGTGTCAACGGGTCCATCAGCAGGAATGTATGATCCAGGAGTAACACAATCAATTACAGGACCAGGGATATCATATGCGATTGATACAATCGCTGCAGGTGATACCATAACCTTGTGTTATACTGCTACGATTGCAGCAGATCAAGCGATCAAAAATTTTGCTTACATAACGGCGCAAGATCAAAAAGATATAGATTCATGTTGTTGCGAAGATGATCAAGATTGCGTGTATATTAAGACAGGAAGACCAGATTTAAAGATTGATAAGGTGGCAGATCGTACTTCTGTACAGGTAGGTGAAGAATATCAATTTCAGGTTATTATACAGAATAATGGAAGTGCGCCAGACAATAATATTGTAGTGTCTGATGCGGTACCTTCCGCTTGTGGTACAGTCAATGAAGTAGACGCTACTGATGGTAGTTATAATTCTGCTACCGGGGATTGGACAATTCCAACCTTGGCTCCAGGAGAAATAGCCTTTTTAAATATTATCGTAGAAGCAGCTGCAGAAGGGTCTTGTACCAACTCAGCAGCAATTACAGGTAGTGATTATTTTACAGATTCAGGAGATCCTTTGCCTCCTCCTGCGACTGAAGATATTATGATAACTCCGGCACCAAATCCAGCTTTGGATATTGATAAAATAGCTGATAGAGCTAATGCATTGCCAGGAGATCAAGTTCAATTTCAAATTTTGGTTCAAAATAATGGACAAGGATCAGATGCCAACGTAGTAATAGAAGATGTGGTTCCATCATGTATGACAATAGTAGAATACTCTGCTCAAGACGGTACGGCCGTAGAGGCAGGAGGGACAATCACTTGGACCATTGCTGAGTTATTGCCAGGTGAGTTGGAAGTTTTAAATGTCATTGTTGAGATGGGGTCTGTCGATGGCGCTTGTGTAAATACAGCACAAATCACTGGCTCTGATTTCTACGATGTTAACCCAGATGTTTTGCCTGCGCCAGTTACTGAAGATGTAGAGGTTAATTTTAACCCTGCTATTGGATTGGCAAAAAGAGCTACCCATGTGGAGTTATTGGATGATGGTTGTGTAGAAGTTACCTATGAGTTCAATATTGAAAACTTAGGAAATGTACCCTTGGATGATCTGGAATTGACCGATGATATGGCGACAGCATTTGCTGGATGTACAGGTTATGAGATACATGAAATTACAAGTGATGACTTTGTGGTGAATGCAGGATATGATGGCACAGCAGGAACAAATATGTTGGCTGCTGGCAATGATATAGTTGCTAGAGACAAAGGTGCAGTGCTGGTAACAGTAGAAGCATGCGGATGTCCAAATAGTAATATTGAAAATAGTGCATCGGTGGAAGGAACGTCGTCAAGTGGTGCTGCAGTAAGTGATGTGTCAGATAGCGGGAGTGAGCCAGACACAGATGGAGATGGAGTGTCAGATGAAACTGGTGAAAACGATCCAACGATAACAACAATAAGTACAAATCCATCTATAGGATTGGCAAAGAGAGCCACACATGTAGAATTATTGGATGATGGTTGTGCAGAAATCACCTATGAGTTCAATGTAGAAAACCTAGGCAATGTAACTTTGGATGATCTTGTGTTGACCGATGATATGGCGACAGCCTTTGCTGGATGTACAGGATATGAAATCCATGAGATCACAAGTGATGACTTTGTGGTGAACGGGGCATACGACGGTATAGCAGGAACAAACATGTTGGCTGCAGGAAATGACATACCAGTAGGAGACAAAGGTGCTGTACTGGTAACAGTAGAAGCATGTGGATGTCCAGATGCTGATATTCAGAATAGTGCGATGGTTTCATCCACTGCACCAAATGGCGATACAGCAGATGATATGTCGGATAGCGGAAGTGAGCCAGATGCAGATGGAGATGGAGTAGCCAATGAGGCTGGTGAAAACGATCCTACGATAACAACTTTAAGTTCTAATCCATCGATAGGATTGGCAAAGAGAGCCACTCATATTGAGTTATTAGACAATGGATGTACAGAAGTTACTTATGAGTTCAATGTAGAGAACTTAGGAAATGTAAACTTGGATGATCTTGTCTTGACAGATGATCTGGAGACAGCTTTTGTTGAATGTTCAGGGTATGAAATCCATGAAATCACAAGTGATGACTTTGTGGTGAATGCAGGATATGATGGTACAGCTGGATCAAACATGTTGGCTGCTGGAAATGACATTGTTGTGGGTGATAAGGGTGCAGTATTGTTAACAGTAGAGGGATGTGGATGTCCAACTGGCAATATTGCTAATACTGCCAATGTTTCATCAACGGCACCAAATGGTGATACTACAGATGATACTTCAGATAGTGGAAGTGAACCAGATCAGGATGGTGATGGAGTCGCCGATGAATTTGGAGAAAATGAAATCACCATTATCGCCATAAGCAGCAATCCATCTATAGGGCTGGCAAAAAGAGCTACTCATGTAGAATTATTGGACAACGGCTGTGCAGAAATTACTTATGAATTTAATGTAGAAAATTTAGGAAATGTTGTTTTGGATGATATTGTCTTAACAGATGACATGGCAACAGCATTTGCTGGATGTACAGGATATGAAATCCATGAAATCACAAGTGATGACTTTGCAGTTAATCCAGGATATGATGGCACAGCAGGAACAAACATGTTGGCTGCTGGCAATGATATACCTGTCGGAGACAAAAGTGCTGTACTGGTAACAGTAGAAGCATGTGGCTGTCCTGATAGCGATATTCAAAACAGTGCGATGGTTTCATCAACAGCTCCAAATGGAGATACTGTAGATGATGTATCTGATAGTGGAAGTGAAGTGGATGCTGATGGAGATGGCATAGCAGATGAATTAGATGAAAATGATCCAACAATAACAACCATAAGTACTGATCCATCGATAGGATTGGCCAAGAGAGCTACTCATGTTGAGTTACTAGACAATGGATGTACAGAGATTACGTACGAGTTTAATGTAGAGAACTTAGGCAATGTAAGCTTGGATGATGTGGTGTTGACAGATGATTTGGCGACAGCCTTTGCTGGATGTACAGGATTTGAAATCCATGAAATCACAAGTGATGACTTTGCAGTTAATCCAGGATATGATGGCACAGCAGGAACAAACATGTTGGCTGCTGGCAATGACATACCTGTAGGAGACAAAAGTGCCGTGCTGGTAACAGTAGAAGCATGTGGTTGTCCTGATAGCGATATCCAAAACAGCGCGATGGTTTCGTCGACTGCACCAAATGGAGCTACAGTGGATGATGTATCGGATAGCGGAAGTGAAGTAGATACAGATGGAGATGGAGTAGCGGATGAAGCTGGCGAAAACGATCCAACAATAACAACAATAAGTTCAGATCCATCTATAGGGTTGGCAAAAAGAACCACTCATGTAGAGTTGTTGGACAATGGATGTGCAGAAGTTACCTATGAGTTTAATATAGAGAACTTAGGCAATGTAACCTTGGATGACCTTGTGTTGACTGATGATATGGCGACTGCCTTTGCTGGATGTACAGGATATGAAATCCATGAGATCACAAGTGATGACTTTGTGGTGAATGGCTCATACGATGGTACAGCTGGGACTAACATGTTGGCTGCTGGTAATGATATACCTGTAGGTGATAAAGGTGCTGTGCTGGTAACAGTAGAAGCATGCGGATGTCCAGACGCTGATATTCAGAATAGTGCGATGGTTTCATCCACTGCACCAAATGGAGATACAGTAGATGATGTATCGGATAGCGGAAGTGAGCCAGATGCAGATGGAGATGGAGTAGCAGATGAAACTGGCGAAAATGATCCAACAATAACAACCATAAGTACTGATCCATCTATAGGATTGGCAAAGAGAGCCACTCATGTTGAGTTGTTGGATAATGGATGTACAGAAGTTACGTATGAGTTCAATGTAGAGAACTTAGGAAATGTAAACTTGGATGATCTTGTACTGACAGATGATCTAGCGACAGCATTTGCTGGATGTACAGGATATGAAATCCATGAGATCACAAGTGATGACTTTGTGGTGAATGGAGCATATGATGGTACAGCAGGGACAAACATGTTGGCTGCAGGAAATGACATTCCTGTAGGAGACAAAGGTGCGGTGCTGGTAACAGTAGAAGGATGTGGATGTCCAGATGGTAATATTGTCAATAGTGCGAATATTTCATCAACAGCTCCAAATGGAGATACAGTAGATGATACATCTGATAGTGGAAGCGAGCCTGATACAGACGGAGATGGAGACGCAGATGAATTAGGTGAAAACGATTTAACTATAACAACAATAAGCAGCAATCCATCAATAGGATTGGCAAAGAGAGCCACTCATGTTGAGTTGTTGGACAATGGATGTACAGAAGTTACGTATGAGTTCAATGTAGAGAACTTAGGAAATGTAAACTTGGATGATCTTGTATTGACAGATGATATGGCAACAGCGTTTGCTGGATGTACAGGATATGAAATCCATGAGATCACAAGTGATGACTTTGTGGTGAATGGAGCATATGACGGTACAGCAGGGACAAACATGTTGGCTGCAGGAAATGATATTGAAGTAGGAGATAAGGGAGCTGTTCTAGTTACTGTTGAAGGATGCGGATGTCCAGATGGTGACATAGTTAACAGCGCAAATGTTTCTTCTACTGCACCAAACGGAGATACTGCGAGCGATGATTCGGATAGTGGAAGTGAGCCAGATACGGATGGAGATGGTGTTGCAGATGAAGCAGGTGAAAACGATCCAACAAGAATAACAATAAGTACCAATCCATCCATAGGATTGGCAAAAAGAGCTACTCATGTAGAACTATTGGACAATGGATGTACAGAAGTTACGTATGAGTTCAATGTAGAGAACTTAGGAAATGTAAACTTGAATGATCTTGTATTGACAGATGATATGGCAACAGCGTTTGCAGGATGTACAGGATATGAAATTCATGAGATCACAAGTGATGACTTTGTGGTGAATGGAGCATATGATGGTACAGCAGGGACAAACATGTTGGCTGCTGGCAATGACATACCTGTTGGAGACAAAGGTGCGGTGCTGGTGACAGTAGAAGCATGCGGATGTCCAGACAGCGATATTCAAAATAGTGCGATGGTTTCATCAACAGCTCCAAACGGAGATACAGTCGATGATATTTCGGATAGCGGCAGTGAGCCAGATGCAGATGGAGGTGGAGTAGCAGATGAAGCTGGTGAAAACGATCCAACAATAACAACCATTGGGACCAATCCTGATATTGGAATTGCAAAACGTGAAGTTAACGTTATGTTGATGGCTGATGGCTGTGCTTTGTTACAATACGAATTAAATGTAGAAAATTTAGGAAACGTAAATATCAACAACTTACAAGTTGTAGATGATCTAATAGCGGCAGGGTTTGCTCAATGTGGTTCATATAGCGTGAAAACAATCAATAGTGATGACTTCATTGTGGATGGATCTTATGATGGTGACTCACAAACCAATATGCTTTCAGGAATAGATATTCTAGAAGTAGGTGATAAAGGTGCCATTGATTTGACCATAGAAGCTTGTGGATGTCCAGATGGAACTGTGATTGAAAACAGTGCAACGGCATCAGGAACTTCACCTGCCGGTGATAATATTGAAGACATGTCGATATCAGGTTCAAACCCAGATCCAGATGGTAATGGGGAAAATGGAGTTGATGAAAATGATCCTACTGTTACTACCTTGACAGAAGATGGAGATATGGGGCTAGCCAAACGAGTAGTTTCAGCTGCTTTAGGTAATGACGGATGTACAGAAGTTGTATATGAATTCAATCTTGAAAATCTTGGTAATGTTCAGATTTCAAGTATTCAGATAGAAGATGATTTGATAGCAGCTGGATATGGAAGTTGTGGTTCATTCACTACCTCCTTAACTTCAGATGAGTTTGTTGTAAATCCAGCATATGATGGAATTGCAGTGACAGAAATGTTGATTGGAAATGATAATACTATCCCAGGTGATGTAGGATCAATATTATTGACAGTAAATGCATGTGGTTGTCCAGATGGAACAATGACGGCAAATACAGCAACAGTGACTGGAACAACTCCAGGTGGTGATGTAATTGAAGATGATTCAGTTGCTGGTTCGGATCCAGATCCAGATGGCAATGGTGAAGATGGAGTAGATGAAACAAGTCCTACAACGTACGAGTTGACAGAAAGTCCTGATTTGGGAATAGCAAAACGTGAAGCCAATGTGATGTTGATGCAAGATGGCTGTGCTTTGGTGAGCTATGAGATCAATGTTGAAAATTTAGGCAACGTTGTTCTTAATGATCTACAGGTACAAGATGATTTGGTTGCTGCAGGATTTGGAGCATGCGCAAGTTTTGAAGTGAAATCTATATTCTCAGATGATTATACTGTAAATGCAGATTACGATGGTCAAGCCGATTTGAATTTATTGGTTGGAACAGAATCGATTGTTGCAGGAGATAAAGGAGCTATTGAATTGACTATTGAAACATGTGGATGTCCAGACGGAACAGTGATTATGAATGGAGCGACTGGTACAGCAACTTCCCCTGGTGGAGAGATGTTGGTAGATCTTTCATCAGACGGTTCAGAGCCAGATCCATCGGGTGATGGTGAAGATGGAATCGATGAGAATAGTTTGACTACAACTACGCTTAATGAAAATCCAGATATGGGTCTAGCTAAGAGATTGGTGAGCGCAATATTGAGACCAGATGGTTGTACAGAAATGATCTATGAGTTCAATATTGAAAATTTAGGTAACGTATCTATGTTAGATATACAAGTTACGGATGATTTGATTGCAGCAGGATTTGGTTCATGTGGTGATTACAATACATTCTTGACAAGTGATGAATTTTTGGTTAATCCATCGTTTGATGGAGATACAGATACAAATATGTTGATAGGTTCTGATAATATCGTGCCTGGAGACGTAGGTGCAATTTTATTAAGAATAGTTGCGTGTGGATGTTCTGACGGAACAATGATTTCTAATACTGCTGAATTGAGTGGTACTTCTCCAGGTGGAGATGTAGTTACTGATATGAGTTCGGATGGTTCAGATCCTGATCCAGATGGTATGGGAGAGAATGGTTCAGATGAATTCAGTCCAACTAATTTTGAAATCACCACTGACCCTCAGATAGGTGTGGCTAAGAGAGAGGTTCAAACAGAAATGATGTCAGATGGCTGTACAGAAGTAACGTATGAATTTAATATAAAGAACTACGGTAATGTAGATCTATTTAATCTTTCATTGACAGATTTCCTTGCTGATCCTATTACAGGATTTGGACAGTGCGGTACGTATGAGATAACAGAATTGACTTCTGATGACTTTATTATTAATATTGGTTTTGATGGAGATTCTGATACAGAACTTCTTGATGGATCAAATTTCTTACCTCCAGGTGATAAAGGAGCAGTATTATTAACAGTAAGTGCTTGTGCTTGCGGAAATATCATGATTGAAAACTCTGCAGTGGTCATGGCAGAAACGCCAGACGGTATGACAGTAACTGATATGTCAGCAGATGGTGCAGATCCTGATACAAACGGTGACGGTAGACCGATGGATGATACATCACCTACCAATACCAATATTGTTGATATGCCTTCATTGGGGGTTGCAAAAAGAGTTGCAGAGATAACCAACAATAACGATGGGACTTTCACTGTTGACTATGAGTTTAATATTGAAAACTTAGGTGATGTTAATATCTCTGAAGTTCAATTGGTGGATGATTTATCTTTAGTATTTGCAGCACCGTGCGCTTTTGAGGAAGTAGTTGTAACGAGTGATGACTTTATTGTAAATGAAGATTACGATGGATTCAGTGATGTAGAATTATTGGAAGGTGTGGATGAGCTGGATGCGGGCGATAAGGGAGCAATACTGCTGGAAATAACCTTTGGTGGTTGTGCAACACAAGGACCTTTTGTGAATTCAGCTACAGTTTCAGGTGTTACACCAGATGGATCTACGGTTATGGACGATAGTGTAAATGGATCAGATGCAGATCCTAATGGAGACGGTTTGGCTAATGAAGGTGATGATACTACATTTGAATTGACGTGTCCTGCTCCAGAATGGACAAATTGTCCAAGACCTCCTCTTGTAGGTGCAGCGCCAGAAACATGGTGTAGTGCATTTGTCAATTTCTCACCACCGGCTGCAGAGTCTGAGTGCGGAATTATGGAGATAAGACAAGTAGATAATACTGGTTTAAGTTCAGGTATGTTATTCCCTGTAGGTATTACAATCTTAGAATTTGTGGCAGAAGATGTATTTGGAAATATCTCAGATACATGTGTATTGAAGATCATAGTTAATGATTTCCATACTCCACCTACTATCGAATGCGGAGATGATCTAAGTATAACGACAACTGCAGATGAGTGTGGAGGAATTGTTACGGCTTCTGATTCAATGTCAGATCTTGCCCCAACAGTTGCAGATAATTGTGCTGAGAATCTAACAGTAGTTTATGAGGTAACAAATGCTGCGGGAGAAACAACATCTTGTGGATTTGATTCAGTGGAAGGTGCATTTATTCCATTGGGAGACAATTTTGTAACATATACAGTATACGATCAACCATTGTTGTTGATCACAGAAGTGAAGCAAACAGATGTTGATGAAGTTGAGATAACAAACTTTGGTTCGGCATCAATGAATATATCTTGCTTGAATATTGAAAGAACAGGAGCTGGAGCTGAAGTGCACATTGTGCCAATTCATACAGTGATTGCTCCAGGTGAAACTTATGTTGCTACCATGACAAATGATGTAGCAGAATCAGCATCAGCTGATTATAGCATCAACTTTAACGGTGCTATATTCGATGCGGTAGCAACAAATGCATTTGCAACAGCTAATACTTGGTCAGGCTCACTATTTGGTGGCGATGTTTCAAGAGTATTGGTTTGCGATCATGATCTTGCATCAGATTGGGAAGCATACTACAATTGTGGAAGTTCTATAGGAGCATTAAACCCTGGGTTGCCTAGTCCAACTGACAACGGTACTGAGTCAGGAATACAAAGTGTTCTGCCTAGTACTGCATCTTGTGGATTTGCAATCACAGTTACCGATGAGACTGCACCGGAATGTGCGACATTTGTAGCAACGGAATATGTAGGAAGTCCAGCATCACCTACAGCAGGTGAGCAATGTGTGACTTCAACCATTACAGTTGCTGATTCATACAGTGTCGCAAGTGTTGGAATCGCTAATTTAGATTTAGCACTGGTTGATGCACAAAATGTTTCAATTTCATTGATTGCACCAAGTGGAACAGAGCTTGAATTGGTAAGCAGCCTTTGTGCTCTTCCAGCGATGAACTTTAACCTTCCATTCGATGCTTCGACAGCACTTTCATGTGGAACATATGCTGCAGGAGATGATTACGCTGCAAGTGGAGATCTTAACGATGTCTTTGGAGAAGCAAGTGCTGGAGATTGGCAGTTGGTTGTTCATTTGACACCAGGTGCAAGTGTTGATGTTTTATCATGGACACTTGAATTGTACGAAGCGATGCCTTATGCTCAAGGTGATGTTGCATTGGATATTGATCCAGCAACTGCACCGGATGACTGCGGTCAAGAGTTTGAGTGGAATGCTCCTCATATATTTGATGCTTGTGGCGGCGGAACTGTTTCTGTAGCATTTGCTTCAATGGATTCTGAGCAACCATTGCCAGCGGGCGGATTGGTTACACCAGGTGCAACAACATCAGCATTCTTTGGATTGGGTACAACAACAGTGACTTATACTATTTATGATGCTTCGGGGAATTCATCGGAGTGTGGTTTTGATGTAGTAGTGTCAGATCCATTGGGTCTATGTGTTCCAGAATGTCCTGAAGATTGTGAGATATCTTGTTTAGGTCAAGTGAATCTTTCATTGAACCAAAACTGCTCAGTAGAATTTACAGCAGCGATGGGAAGTAATGAGATTGGCATGGAGTGCAATGATTTCTATACAGTAGTATTGAGAGATGAACATGGTACTATTATACCAGATAATATATTGACAGACGATCATGTTGGCATGGCGATTTCATTCGAAATTTCAGAGCCGATTTGTGGAAATAAATGTTGGGGTGATGTATTGGTTGAAGATAAATTTGCACCAGTACTTGATTGTAACCCAGGACCATTCTTTGTACCGTGTAGCGGTATAGATCAGATACCAGCACCGACTGCTACAGAAAATTGTAGTAACGAAACTGTTATTCTGATTAATGAAGTGGAAGAGCAATTTGAATGTTCAACATTTACTGGAAAAGTTACGAGAACATATGTAGGTGTGGATGCAGCAGGAAATCAATCTGCCGTACCATGTGTACAAGAGATTTATATTACGAGACCTGACTTGTCTCAGATCACGGCTCCTTTAACAGCGACATACAGTTGTAATGAAGAGTTTGTAGCTGATGCAAATGGATATCCTGCTCCATGGATTTCTCCAGAAACTGGATCAGGATCAGGAGTGCCAGTATTGTGTGTTACGCAACATTGTGGATTCACCTTGGTGAAAACAGCTTCGTTGGGAGATGGATGGAATGGTGCATCATTGGATATCGTGATAGATGGAGTGGTAGCTGAATCTACAACTTTTGAAAACGGACATGATGCAAATTGCGTGAATACAGCAAGAGAAGGAGCAACGATTGAATTTGTATGGACAGACTTAGGTATGTACCCAGATGAAATTGGTTTTGATGTATTGGATACTGACGGCAATTTGATTCATTCAACAGGTGCAGGTGGACAAGCATTAGGTTCAGCATTTAGCTTTATCCAAGATTGCCCAGGAGATGCATTGGATACAGGAGTAGCTTGTCATGCAGGACCAGGAGCACCAACAACAGGTGTTTACTTGATTCCTGGACCACAAGATCAAGTTTGTAACACTTTCGTCTCATATGAGGACACAGAGTTACCAAGCGATGGTTGTACGACGAAGATCATGAGAAGATTTGAAGTGAGAGAATGGTGGTGTGGTGGTGAGTTACAATGGTTTGGAACTCAGTTCATAGAAATAGTTGATGATCTAGGACCAGAAATTACTTGTCCAGCTGACTTTACAGTGACAACAGATACTGGTTGTAATGGTGAAGTATACTTACCAGCCATCATGCCTAGTGATGTATGTGGCTCAGAGACTTCGGTTGATATCACAGTTGCATCGAGAGGAGTGCTTGGTGAACCAGGATACTTCCCAGGTGCCTTCATTCAGTCAAATGGTGGACCGGTGACATTGCCTGTCGGAACCAATGTAGTAACTTACAAAGCATACGATGCATGCTTAAACGCTACAGAATGCACAGTGACCGTAACCGTTGAGGATATGACACAACCAGTAGCTATCTGTGAATCTAACATCGTAGTATCATTGCCATCAAGTGGAAATGTAGATGTTTGGGCTCAGACTTTCGATGATGGTTCATTTGATGAGTGTGGAATCGTGGCATACGAAGTAACTAGAATGGATTCAGAATGTAATCCTGATGATGTAACTGTATGGGATGATGTAATTAGCTTCTGTTGTTCAGACATTGGACAAGAGGTAATGGTAGCATTCAGAGTAACAGATGCAAGTGGAAATTCAAACATTTGTATGACAATGGTTGAGGTACAAGATAAGATTGCACCTACAATCACTTGCCCAGCAGATATGACAATTACTTGCGTTGAGCCATATGCCCTAAACGACTTAACGCCATTCTTTGGTGCACCAGTTGTAGATGGAAACTGTAACGTTGATGATTTTGATGAAGTAGTAGACGCAGACATTAGTTCATGTGGAACGGGTACGATAACGAGAGACTTTACAATAACTGACGCAAGTGGAGCCGTAACTGCTTCATGCCAGCAAGTTATTACAGTAATCATTGATGAGCCAATGCTTGAGTCAGATATCATCTGGCCGGCTGATGAAGACTTCTTTGATATCTGTGATACGGCAGATGCTCACCCAGATCTAATCGGTTATCCAGAAGTATTGGAGGGCGTATGTGACTTGGTAGGATTTAACTTTACAGATGAAGTATTTACAAATGTTCCAGGATCAGCAGCTTGTGCTAAGATCATCAGAACATGGCAGGTAGTGAATTGGTGTCAAGAGGATTTAAATGGTGACGTAGTAATATGGGAGCATGTGCAAGTGATTGTATTGTTCAACACAGTTGATCCAGTGATAAGCACAGCATGTGATAAGATTACTGCTACTTCCAATGATCCAGATTGTTCAGATGTATTTGTCTCATTGACAAATTCAGCAACAGATGATTGTACTCCTGAAGGATTGTTGTCATGGACATGGACGATCGATATAGATGCAGATGGCGACGCTTCAAATGACGTAAGCGGAACTGGAAATGATGCTTCTGGAACATACCCACTTGGTGATCATGTTATCAGTTGGACTGTTCAGGATCTTTGTGGAAATGTAGATTTCTGTGATCAATTGCTTACAGTAGAAAACACCAAAGGTCCTAACGCAATATGTATTTTCGGATTGTCATCTGAATTGGTGCCATGGGATATAGATTTAGATGGAACACCTGATACAGAAGGCGCGACGATATGGGCGGAAGACTTTGATGCTGAAAGTATGCATCCGTGTGGATATGAAGTATTCTTAAGCTTCTCAGCGGATATCAACGATACATCTATCACGTTTGGATGTAATGACGTCGGAGTACAAGAAGTGTCACTATGGGTTACTGATGAAAATGGAGGAACGGCAGTATGTCAATCTTTCATCACAATTACCAATAACGATGATCAAGGCTTGTGTAATGGTCTTACAGATGCTATTGATGTAGAAGGTAGAGTAGCGACAGCATCAGACATTGAAATAGAAAATGTGTTTGTTAATCTTGAAGGATCAAATGCTTCAGATATGACAGATATCAATGGTGAATACTTGTTCCCTAACATGCCAATGGGAGGAACTTACAATGTGAAGCCTACGAAGAACGATGACTTATTGAATGGTGTAACTACCTTGGATATCATCTTTATTCAGAGACATATTTTAGGATTGACTGATTTGTCAACACCTTATGACTACGTTGCGGCGGATGTCAATAAGAGTGGATCGATCTCAGCGATTGATTTGATTGAATTGAGAAAAGCAATTCTAGGAGTGAAGGATGAGTTTACAAACAATGAGAGTTGGAGATTTATTGATGCTGAATTTGCTTTCGATACCAATGAAGATCCATTGACTCAATCATTCAATGAAAACTATAACATACCAGCATTAAGTAATGATATGTATGTAGATTTCACAGGTGTGAAGATTGGTGATGTAAATGGTTCAGTTGTATTGGGAGGTTTTGCTTCTGGTAATGTTGAATCAAGAAGTTCAGATGCTTTACAACTAGAAGGTACATTTGACGAAAGTCAATTGATCATCAAGTCTAACAGCAAGACTACATTGAGAGGATTACAAATGACGATTGAGTATGATGCTGACAATACGGATGTAATAAGTCTGGAAGGAAAGGCATTGGATATCAATAACGATTCATACTACATCAACCAAGAAGAAGGATTCATAACGATGACTTGGAATACAGATGATGTAAGAAAAATCGAAGCGAGTGAATCATTGTTTGCCATCAATGTTGATGGTGTGATGAATGCAGCTGCAGTTGAGGTAACGTCACAAGTAACGAAAGCAGAAGCTTACAATAAAGAATACCAAGTAATGGATATTCAGTACGGTGGAGGAAACGCAATTACAGAACTTGCACTTTTCCAAAACGAGCCGAACCCTTGGGTTGCTCAGACGACGATTAAGTACATGTTAGATACAGCTCAGGAAGTAGAATTCTTCTTTAGAGACACAGATGGTAAATTGATTAAGAAGATGACAGCGAAAGGTTCAGTAGGAATGAACGAGCTATCTATTGAGTCAAGTTACTTGCAGGCAGCTAGCGGAGTGATCTACTATGAAATGCAGACAGAAACAGATAGAATCATGAAGAAAATGATTCTGTTGAGATAGAATACAGATTACTTTTAATCCCCCTGACATCAACGTAAGTTGATCGTCAAGGGGATTAAATAGGGTTGTTATAAACATTAAATTGTTTGGAGCCGTGTGTCGACAATCACACGGCTTTTTTTTATGCCTATATTTCTGCGATGCGCTTTTATATTTGATGAATAGACCAGCATTTCTTACGTTTTGGCTCGATAACTCAATAAAAGTCTTGATTTGGGTAATATGATCGGAAGAATTGAAGTTTAAGTGCTGAATGTATGATTTATCGAACATATTTAATAAATCATCATTTGTTGGAGCGAATTAAACAATTAAATAAAGAAATTGTTACATTAGCAATCAATAGAGAAGCATGAAAGTACTAGATCAAGTAAGAATCGTAATATATAGGTTTCACGAGGCGGGATTGGAAGTTTTCTTAATCAATCCAGAACTACACCAAGACAAGCAAATATGGAGGCTTCCAGAGGGTGCAGAGCCCAAAATTCTTAACGATAATCAGTACAAAGTGATCGAATTGGATGACACTTTGGATACAGAAGGAGTTCCTGTAAAGAATTATGCCATAGAAGCCGATTGGCATGAAATCCCATCCATCAGAGGAATCATCAAACACGATGTGAAAAGATTGAAAAATAAGGTAAAAAAAGCGCTTCCATGTCTCGAGCAAGGCAGCTATGTGGCTGTAAAAGAGGCAATTAAGAAGACCATGCCACAAGAATACAAAGCGCTAAAGGAATTGAAAGACATCTTGACGGACCGAAATACCGTTACCAATTTCTAGAACTAAGGCTTTTTCTCATTAACAATAAGCTTTCCCTGTCGTCTTTTTGACTTAATTGACTGTGCTGCTACAATATTGTTTTATTAACTTGTAGATGAAACATTTCAGCCCATGCGAACAGTCCTACTTGTATCTCTATTACTTTTTACTTTTGGAAACCTGCATGCGCAAAAATCAGACCTTGGAAAACGTATCACAATCCACCAATCTTCCAAGCTGATCGTTGAAGATACCCCTAGTCAAAATCCTAGTTCATACCTAAAAGAAAATTCTGATCGTTTAGGCCTCAGCCAATATGATAAGATGCTGCCTGTTGCAGAAATCAAAGGAGCAAGTGGGATTGTACATAACAAGTTTCAACAAGAATATAAGAACCTACCGGTAATCGGAGCCAAGTACATCCTCCACTCGAAAAACGACAAGGTTGTAAAAGCCAATGGTTACATTGCTCCAGATATCGACTTGGACATCTTGCCAAAGATTGACTTGAAGGAAGTTAAGAATGCAGCCAGTGATCTGATCATCAACACAGTCATTGTTGTAGAAAACTATCACGAGAAAATAGAAGTAGATGTACATGCTTCAACGCTATGCATTATTGATGCCGCTTTTCCAAAATTCTCAGGAAATTATAGACTGGCGTATCAAACATTTGCGCAAGCGAATACCAACTTGCCCATCCACGAGAAAGTGTATGTTGATGCTAAAAACGGAAAAATCATAGCTCACTTTACGGAAGTATGCGATCATAGTGTTCCTGGCAAAGCAAAAACAAGATACTACGGCACACAAGATATCATCGCCGACTCCATCTCGCCCAACCAATATATGTTGAGGGATTCTACAAGAGGCGTATTTACACTCAATGGGCCAGATAGAGATTCATCATTGGAATATGACTATCCTGATTTTTACGATGACGATAATGTCTGGGAAAATGAAAACAATGACTTTGATGAAGTAGCCGGTGATGCACATTATTGTGCGAGTTCATTTCATGATTTTATGTTGGATGAATTTGATTGGAGGGGATTGGATAATGAAGGATTGGAGATGGTTTCTGTGGTGCAAGCAACAAGAAGATTTTATACCAATGCATTCTGGAATGGTGAGGCGATATTTTTAGGAAATGGTGATTGTGATGATTTTGGGCCACTCACAGTATTGGATGTGATCGGTCATGAGTTTACCCATGGTATTATCGATTTCACCTGTGATCTGGTATACCAAGATGAGTCAGGTGCCTTGAATGAGTCGCTGGCAGATATTTTTGGTAAGTCGCTAGAGTATACCTACGATCAAGAAAATTTCACTTGGTTGATTGGACACAAGTTCCGTGTTGATCAAGATACTGATAGTTCTTTTAGAAACATGCAAGATCCCAATGAGGAGCGTGATCCTAAATTTTACCTTGGCGAGTTCTGGCATACATCAAGTTCCGATAGAGGTGGGGTGCATACCAATAGTGGTGTACTGAATTACTGGTACTATATGCTGGTCGAAGGCGCCGAAGGAACCAATGAGGTGGGTTATGATTATGATGTGGAGTCAATAGGTATGCATGACGCCTTACAGATCTTGTTTGGTTGTATGAAAGGGTACTTTACGGAGTCAACGGATTACATTGAGGCGATGCACTTGACAATGCAACAGACAGAAGATTTGTACGGAATAAATTCTCAACAGTATGCATCTGTAGTTGAAGCATGGATGGCAGTCGGATTGTATCCAGGGATTGATGATTTTGATCTCAGTGTGGAGGAGGTAGTTGAAGAATATTTTGGATGTATGGATTCTGAAATCTTTATTGATATCATTGTAAGAAATACTGGGACCAAAGCATACGATCAAGGCTCTATCATCAATCTTAGATATCAGTTTGATGGATTGATGCAGGAGGTGCTTGAGGACGTGGTGCTAGAAGAAGATTTGATGCCAGGTGATTCTATTTATCACACCTTTGCTGCGCCGATTGTGTACGAAGAAAATATTCAAGATGATGTGACGATTACTGTTGACAATGTTGACAACTTGATGATCAATAATAGTTACAAGGCAGATTTAGAGTTTTCGCCCAACGATGGTTCAGATTTGGATTTGACGGAGTTTGAGTTTCGGATCGATGATCCTTGTAATCCGATGCTTGTCGATTCATATAGAATTGGGTACACCAACGATGGTTGCGAACAGATCACGGATGATGATAATGTGATGCTGATAATTACCACCGATCTGCAGCAGATGACCATACCATATACCTTGTCCAATGCGATTGATCCTGGGAATATCACGATATCATTCAGAAATCTTCCGGAACAAATCGATCCTGGATTTAGTACCTTCCAGGTTGAACTGGTTTTTGATAGAGATGCAGATCTTTCTAACAATATCATAGAAGGTTCTTTTGTGATTCCTGAAGGCATTGAAGAAGGTTATCTAGAAGAATTTGATGCGCCAGAATATAGAGAAAAATTAAATATCAATACGTCGAGTTTTGCAGGATCTGATTCTGTGGTTGTATTCAATGAAACTGAAATGTTTGCTATCACGAGCAAAAGGACAGCCTCATCTTTTGAAGACTGTATGGATGTGGAGGATTTCTTTAATGAGAACAGAACAATCTCTACGATTTCAGCTTGCTTGGACGCCATCGGGATGGAAGAGCCCGTTTTTGGAATGGATATTACGCAGATCAGAAACGGAGTCGGAGCCACACTTAATGAGGAGTTCCGTACCATCATAAAAGTAAGCAATGATAGCTTGAGCTATCCACTGATTTACAATCAAGAAAATGAGAAGACTGAATACCATGAGTTTCCCTTGCCGGTTGGGTTTATCGGAACATTTGAGATTGAAGTATTTGCGTACGCAGGAGATTCGGATGCATTTACGGAAGTGGGATTGGATCAACTTGATGCGGTGTTGTTTGACAAACTAGAATTGTTTGATAAAGCGGATCGTCCCGAACCAGATCCAGAACCAGAAATTCCGGCCAATGAAGAGTATCTTGTATATCCTACATTGGTAGATGGAGATATGCAGGTATTTGCGCCCGATCAAGATGTGTTATATCAATTTTTGATTTTTGATATTCTTGGTCGGTTGATTGTCAAGGAAGAGATGATGGGCGATGAAGTGCTAAATTTGAGTTCAATTCCATCTGGTACCTACTTTTATCAGATCAAGGAAAACAATCGTGTCATTCAATCGTCTAAGTTTGTAAGAATAAACTAGTCCATAGGCAAAGCCTATCTTCTTTAGAATCTTTAATTTCTTTTGATTCAATCGAAAAAGTCTGAGTACTGAGTACTAAGTACTTCTCTGATTTCCCTACCTTCACACTCAATAAAACCATCAATATGAGTGAGGCGCTGAAGGAGAGTAATTACTCCTTTAATGGACAGACAGATTTTTATCGCGGAAAGGTACGTGACGTATATTATTTTGGCGATAAAATGGCAGTGGTCGCTTCGGACCGAATATCTGCTTTTGATCACATTTTACCTCGGGCAATTCCTTACAAAGGACAGGTGCTCAACGGGGTAGCAACCCACTTTCTTGAAGCAAGTAAATCCATCGTTCCCAATTGGTTGATCAACGTACCACATCCCAATGTTGCGATCGGACATCGTTGCGAACCTATCAAACTGGAGATGGTGATACGTGGATACTTGGCGGGTCATGCATGGCGTACTTACAAGTCGGGCGAACGGATTTTGTGTGGCGAGTTGATGTCTGATGGGATGAAGGAATCTGATAAGTTTCCGGAACCACTTATCACGCCGGCTACCAAAGCAGAAGAAGGTCATGATGTAGATATTTCCGCTAAAAATATTTTGGCACAAGAGATCGTAACGGAAGAAGTCTGGGATCAATTGTGCAATTACACGAGAGCTTTGTTTGATTTAGGAACCAAGATGGCTGCGGAGAGAGGTTTGATTCTGGTTGACACCAAATATGAATTTGGAATCAAGGATGGTAAGATCATGTTGATCGATGAGATCCATACTCCGGATAGCTCGAGGTATTTTATTTTGGAGGGATATGCTGAAAGACAAGCATCGGGAGAGCGCCAGCAACAATTATCCAAAGAGTTTGTGAGAGAGTGGTTGATGGATAATCAGTTTCAGGGATTGGAAGGGCAGACGATGCCAGAGATGCCGGATGATTTTCTAAACGTTGTCACGGATCGCTATGTTGATTTGTATGAACGTATTACAGGGAAGCCATTTAAGAAGGATGCTTACGCAAATATTGATTCGGATATCAGTGATAGCATCAATAATTATTTTAACAGCTTGCCGCATTAATGGAAACATCAGGAACAAAAACAAGTATGCAGTGGGCGACTTGTTATGCGGGTAAATCGGAACAACAGAGTAATTCTAGTGACAAGGATCGCTCACGTTATCAACGTGACTACGATCGAATTATTTTTTCCTCTTCTTTCAGAAGGCTTCAGAACAAGACCCAAGTTTTTCCGTTGCCAGGGACTGCTTTTGTGCACAACCGTCTGACACATTCATTGGAAGTGGCTTCGGTGGGGAGATCGCTGGGAACTTTGGTCGGCAGATCGCTGGCACAACAATTTGAAAAAGACAGCGCCGCCTATCAGTTTTATTTTTATGAATTGTCCAATGTCGTGGGAGCAGCATGCCTGGCCCATGATGTAGGAAATCCTGCATTCGGTCATTCCGGTGAGGATGCCATTTCCAATTATTTTCACACCTTTCAGGAAACGGCGATCGAAGGAACACGCCTGCGTGATTTTTACAATCCAAAAGAGTGGGAAGACCTCACGAGTTTTGAAGGGAACGCCAATGCCTTGCGTACTTTGACACAATCCTTCAATGGAAAGTCAAGGACAGGAAAGGAATTAAGTTATGCTACCTTGGCAGCCATACTAAAATATCCATGTGAATCTGTTGGTAGAAACAAGGCGCAGAAGCACACCAAAAAATACGGATTCTTTCAGTCCGAAAAATCAATTTTCGCCACACTCGCCGATGAGATACAGCTCATCCAGGAGTCGGCTGAACCCGCAGTATATAAGCGCCATCCGTTTGTGTATTTGGTGGAGGCGGCCGATGATATTTGCTACAACATCATCGACATGGAGGATGCTCATCGGATTGGTATCTTGAGCAAGGAAAGGGTAGCGGTGGCTTTCTTAAACTTGATCGAAGGCGTGGACGATCCAGGAGATGATCTTGCACGCATCAATAAGACCTATCACTCAATTGGCGATGATAATGAAAGTATTGCCTATTTGCGATCTAAGTGTATCAATACCTTGACCAACGCTTGCGCAAATGTTTTTTTACAGAATGAATCCAATATCCTTGCAGCTGATTTCAACTCAAGCCTGATTTCCGAATTGGAAAGTAAGACGACGGCTATTGGTAAAATAGAGCAGATGTCACTGGATGAGATCTATCGCCATCCGAAAGTATTGGAGATCGAGATTGCTGGATTCAATGTAATGTCTGGTTTGTTGGCCATGTATGTCCCAGCAGTGCTGCGCGAGTTCAAAAACCCAATAGATAAAACATTGGTACGTCTGATCCCTAATCAATTCAAGCCCTCTGAGGAACAATCCCCATATTTAAAGACCATGTGCGTTTTGGATCATATTTCGTCGATGACAGATGCCTACGCGGTCGAGCATTATCGTAAGCTAACAGGCATACAGGTATAATCGACCTAAATAAAGGTGTGAATGGTAGTGTTTAGGACAGAACCATCATATTTCTCGACGAAATAGAATTGGGTAATAGCTGACATTTACCCTTGAAGTACCTGTGTTTTGGCATCTCTGCCTACTAAATGGTTTACTTAGTTTAAAATGGGCTTATTTTATTCTTGTAATACATGTATAATTATCGTAACTTATGACTGTATTTGAAAGCAGATACCACCCTGGTATATATATTAATTACTTGAAAAAATTTGAAATGGATATTAAAGTAGAAAGAGATTCTAATGGAGGAAAAAATTATTTTGAAAAGTATGCTGTAGAGCACCTAAGTGATTACTTCGATAAGTACAATTTCGTAGAGTCAATCAAGGTATTCTTCAGAGGTAAAAAACATGACACTAAAAAAATTAAATTACAAGCCAGATTAAAAGGAAAAGATGTTTTTGTAGAGGCAAGTGCCGCAAGACATGATTTAGCGATAGACTTGGCATCTAAGAAGCTAAAATCACAAGTAGAAAAATATAAATCTAAACGATATAAAAGAGCTAGTTAAAGATGAGCGGGAAGGAGACACAGTCTTCTTCCCGCTTTTTTTT
>CALFDU010000003.1 GCA_937950315.1 uncultured Saprospiraceae bacterium
ATGGGCAATTTGAATACCAATGGCACTATTTGTTCCGGAAAAACACTTGTTTTAGCTGGCGCATTTTGGCACCATTTGGACCGGAATGACTGGCACTATTTCAATCAGAATGGGTGGCACCATTTGGATAAGAATATACACTTGAGTTAGATTTTTTGACTCTCTTAATTCTTTAATTTTTATACCAAGAACATCAAGTCGTAATTCTTCTTCAAAATCATTTCTATTTTTTGACCCTTTCTTGCCTATATGCTTGTCGATCAATTTATCCAACGATGTTGTTTTCATTTTTTTTGCGCCCATCACTTATTATTTAAATATTTTTTTCTAATTTTTTCAGCTTTGTTAATTTGTTTTATGGGAGTTTTGTTAGTCTTTTTGCTAAAACCATGCGTACAGAATACCAACACTTTTATGTCTTCTTGTCTTTCCCAGAATGCGAGCAATCTAATTGAACTTTTATTTTAGAGAGTACGAAACTCCCAAATGTTTTCATTTAATTTTTTGAATAAATTTGAATCAATTACATATTGAGATTTCTTTAAATTATACAGAACTTTTGATCTTGTTTTTTCGTCAAGATGTTCTATGAAATTTTCAGCCTCTTCTAATAATTCAATTTGAAATCTCAAATTCTTAATTTGGAATACAAAATAGGAGTTTCTTTATTAGGAAACAACAGGAATTTTAGACAAATTTCCCTCAAGGAATCATATTACTATTTTTAATCCACTTGAATCAACGCTTAAACTATTTATTCTGCTTGATTGAAATTTTGTATTCTTAGAAATTTATCCTACAAATGCATGTCTTAATGTGCTATAATATCTTGACTATTTAAAATTCCCCAATTTTTATTTAGTGATTCAATTCCCGACCAGTACATTGCGCATGCTAGACTATTCGATTATGTATAAATCTCTTTCCTAATTTCGTTTAGTAACTTTTGCATCAAATCAATTGGGCTATCCATATGATCATATCTCTTTTGGGAAAACATAGTAACAAGGTTATCTGTCACTTTATGATTTAATTCTTCAAGTGTTAGCACTTCATCATGGTAATAAAGAAAATAATCTATGTCTTTGATGAATTGAGTCATTGTTCCGATTACCTTCCGATTATTATTGGTTTTCATGAAGTTTACTTCATACGACATAAGTCTATTGATTATTCTTAGGTCTATATCGATATTGTCATACCGTAATTGGTCGAAAAATCTTTCATAAAATATAGCTTTAAAATTAGGCAACTCTTTCTGTACAAAATTTGGAATAATAACTGAATAGCAAGTCTTGTCATTAATCAGAAAAAAGAATTTCTTCCTGTTAACATAGAAGACATTTGCATTCCAATTTCCGATTAGACTTTCAACTTCATAAATATTGATATTGCTTTTCCCAATAATTTTCTCAAGCTTCTTAGTACAAAATATATTTGCCATTAAAATCTGATTTAAATGAATATTAACGACAGAACTGTAGTATAAATCCATTCCCCAAGTGCAACACTGGAAACAAGATTTTATACCTGCTGCCCTCTAAAGTTATTCATTATCATTATAGTCTCTAATACTATTTTCGATTTGATTTTTGTGCTCAATCAATATAGGTTTGACGATTAATGCAATTTCATCTTCAGATAAAATCTCATTGTACAGTTTCGTCAAAATAACATTCTCTTTATAAATTACATCGTAACTATATTTTTCAAAGGAAACAAACAATTGTGCCTTAAAGCCCATTCCAGCCAATGCTGTATTTTTTAATTCTAAATGTTCATATATAAAATTGACTCCATCCAAACCAGCTTCAAGGTTATTATAAAATACTTCCAAGGGTTCATCAAAAGATGTAGAATAGCCAAGACTCCTAATTATTGTTGTCAATGATCTTTCCAAATAGTATTTATCAAACAATGAACATCTTTCAACAAAGTATTTTAATAACAATGAAATAGAATTATCTGCAGCCTGCTTTACACTTTCAATACTCTTAGTAATAGAAATTTCTTTTCCAATATTATTTAACTTGATATCAAGTAAGATTATTTCTTTTTCAATATCGTCGTCTTCTTCGATACTATCTCCTTTCGATGCCTTTATCATTAACTCTAGTGATTGAATTAATGAGGTTGTAATGAAATTTATAAAAGGCTCTATTAAACCTGCATCAGCCTGTCGCAACACTGAAAAATACTCTTCGCGTTGTTGGGTTTTGATAATTGTTGGAGGATAACCAAATTTCATTAAAATAAAATTCATTAATATTCTTGCAGTCCTTCCATTTCCATCATCAAAAGGATGTATTTGAATAAATTTATAGTGAAACCATGCAGCTAATCTAATTGGGTTACTCTTGGGATCAATACTTTTTTCTCGATACCATGAGATCAAATCAGACATTAGCGCAGGGGTCTCCTCTGGAGTCGCAAATCTGAATATTTCTCCTGTTTTCGTTTTAACATGATTGGGTGTTGTTTTATATTCGCCTACACTTACAAGTTTTTTAGTTGGCTTTCCGTCAGGAGTTATGGCATCAACTTCATAGCTTTCTTTAAGCAACAAAGAATGTAATTCTCTGATGAAATTTTCAGTAATTGGCCTATTTTCATTAACAACATCCAAGACCAATGTTATCGCTTCATTGTGTCCTTTAATTTCAAAGTGATCCTTTAGTGGTTTTCCTTGTGCAGTAATTCCGAATAAAAGTAAAGCTTTAGTTTCGCCATAAGACAGTGAATTCCCTTCAAGATGATTAGAATGATAATTCCAATCAAGCTTAAACTTTTGCATAACTCTTTGTTCGTCTTCACTTGATAATGGACGAATATCATCTAATACTAACTTTAATGACAAGGCTTTATCTATATTATCCATTTTCGAATTTTAAAGACTCACAAATTACGACTTTATTTCATAAGGACTATTGATCAAATCGCAGCCTTTTCTAGTTAAATTGATCAGTATTATATCAAAGTAACAGCACATTATAATATTTTGAAAGAACCATTTCTATAAATATTAAGCTTTACTAACCAACGAACCACCCAGCTTTCTCCTACATTCTATAAGTTTTATATCAACAACAAAATTCAACTATTTTACACTAAAAAACTGATTATTACAATTTTACTAAAGTATTAAATTCTAGAGAAGTAGTCTTTGATTGATAAAAACCAACTTATTTAAAAAACCAAAAAAGCCCACTGATTATACAATCTCAGAATATTGCCTAAATCATCTCTTCCTAAATCCTACTTTCACATTTTTACAATCTTCCCTGTATCGAGCAATACCTGCCCGTCAATTATTTCATAAAAATATACTCCAGCTTTAAGACTACTTATGTCTATCAAAGATTCTTGATATACTCTTGAAGAAAAAACCTTCGCACCATTTGATCCGTACAAAATAAGTTGGGCATGTTCAGGGAGGTAATCGTGAAAAACCAAACGAGTATAATCTTCTACAGGGTTGGGGAAAAGTGAGATGTTGTATGCTATGGTCACATCATTATTAGCAACAGGACCAATTTGTAATTCTTGACATGAGGTGTTGCTGCTATTTTCATTACTTACAGTGAGACATACCTCATAAACACCATTGGTATCATAGATATGATTAGGGCTATTCTCATCTGAGAAATTCCCATCCCCGAAAGTCCATGACCATGCTTCTGGTCGGTAGTATGATACATCCCAGAATTGAACCTGTTGATGATCCGTGCTGTCTTGCTCATACCAAAATCTTGAAATAGGATTATTGTCAAGATTGAAGGTATCACATGAAGAGCCATCAAGGGGGCCTAGGCGTGGTGTGTTAAAATTAGGTATTGTTCCATAATGAAACGTAGGCAGTACAATGGCATTCTCAGTTAATGTACAAGCTGACCCACGAATATTAGGATACTCAATTCTATTTACTTCAAAACACTGTAATGATTGCGCCACATAAATTTTATGATCCGGTCCGAGTTGAAGTTGACCATACCATTTTGGAATAGTATTACCCAAGGAGCAAGAATCAGGTTCATAACTTGAAATTACAATGCCGGAATCAAAAACTGATGTCTCCTCTAAATCATATTGAATAATTTCTGTTGGCCTACTAATATAAAATAGATTACCATCAGGTGAAAATTCCAAACCATTACTATTTGCACCAACTCCAAATGAACTGAGTCTTCTATATTGAGGATTGATCAGATCTCCTGTACAACGATCAAAATCAGCAATCATTAAATCCGCACCAAAAGCAGATTCAGGCTGAAATCGCCCATAGAGTGCAAATTTATTTCCTTCGAGATTGAATTTAGATTGACCATTTGTTTCTCTAAGATTAAATGGTAATTCTTGTAGGTGATCAAGTTTTAAGCCTTGCTCATTTATCAAGTATGTATACACAACGTTGCCTTCAAATTGTAAAATCCATTGATCTCTTCCGTTAGCATGTAAGCAAGAATGTATATTTCCTGGTACACCTATGTCCGGATTAATGACAACGTCTTTCTCAATCACTTCAAATTCTCCCATATCATTTTTTACAATTGTACTCAACCATAATTCAAATTTGCCTAGTTCTTGATTTTCATAATTATGATACAGACAAAGAAAAGTGCTATCGCTATTAGGTACTAAGAAAAACCCTACCAATTGTACAAACCTGAATCCATGAGGCTTTACTTCACCATTTTCATTTTCCCAGGTCAACCAATCCCATTTCGGAGAGTAATTAATAGTATCACCATTGACAATAGGTTGATGGCTTCCTCCATGAATTGCTTGCCCATTAGAATACAGATACAAATTACCATCTGAATCACAAAGACTTGCATTGGTTTCAAGAAAATCCAATGTAATCGATTCATCTCTATAAAAGGTTGGAGGCAAACTATTGAAATCTAAAACACTAGCTCCTAAAAATGGCCAATCTGTGAGATCATCAACTCTAGTGTCATTAAATAGCCACTGATGGTCTTCTTTTTGTGCTACTATTTCTCTATGAAATAGTAGCACAAAAAATGAAGCCAATAGTATTTTAAAGAAGTTTGTTTTGTTCATTATTCTAATATAATGAATTTTAATGTTGGCCGTTACCAAAGAGAAATAGAAACTGCAACTATTGTTTTTCTGGAAAATACTCCCTCGTCTACTTTTCCACCTCTTGTTTCTCCTAATAATCCAACTTCCTTCCATTTATTCAATTGAAAGATAGAAGAAATCTTCTTACTTAATTTTAATACTAAGCTAATTTTCACCTCCTAATATAATCAAAACGCAGTTCAAGATTTTGTTCGTGAGAAATTTCGATTTTCCCAACCAATTGCTTGGCTTTGTTGTAAACAAATTCATCTTCATTTCTTAGTTTCTTATTTTCAATATATGAAACTTTGCGTATCAGATCATCTACATTATTTAAATATTCAAATTTTGTCTCGATAATCACTTTTTCATCAGATATGACTTCTGTCAATAAACTTTCAAGTTGACTAGCATGATTATAATTAAAAGTTCCAATAGTGATTAAATGCTCGGTATCGTATGCCACATTGACTATAAATTCTCTTTTCCTTTTTACAATTTGACCAAGCTCATTTCTTTCAAATATCATATTCATTTGAGAAGTATAAAGATATGGTACATCAAAACTTATTTCTCTTTTTATCAAGTCTCCATTTGATTCTCGATAAAAAGTAGATCTCAATCCTTTTTCGTTTGTTCCCACTAGATATCCATTTTCATACAATAAGTGTTTGGTACTTTTTTCTTTCCCTGTTTCAATATCTGTGGTTTGAATTTTTATTAGTCTCCCATGATTGGAATAAATATATTCTTCCAGGACTCTTTCCACAGTTTTATTTTTTACTTCATTTTGGGAAGCCATTGGAGGGTAAGCTGTCCACTTCCCCACCCCTTTTTCAACGTAGGCGACCCTACCTTTTTCATTGATCAAATATTTTACTATACTTGATGCTTCGCTGTCTTTAGTGGACAACTTTATTTCTAATTCGTTAATAGAGGGATCGTTGAAATATATTGGATCAAATAATTCTTGGTCTAGAAGGTATTTTTGAGTGGTGTACATTTTTGATATTTAATCTTGGCTTAAGCAGTGATAGATTATATTGTTAAATAAAGCAGGCAACATCATACCACCTATTTTTGGTCACTATTTTCGTTTGTCCATTCTAAAAATTCTGTAAAAATAGTATTCCAATTTCGTTGTATAATATTTTCATCATTCATAGAATTAAATCCGTGGTCACAACCAACACATACCTTATATCTTAGGTTCTCTTTTCCTAATCGTGCAAACTCCAATGGTATTAGATAGGTACTTTCGATTGGAGCACTTTCATCATTGGTTGCAACTTGCACATAAATAGGAATATCTAATTTAAGTAGATTGTTAATTGGTGGTTCAGAATAGCTCCACCATCTTTTATTTGTATAACCACGTCCATCTGTATTTAGAGAATCAGTGGCGATCTCATTTTTGAAAGAACTTATAAGTTGATCAATTTGATTTTGAGATTCTTCAACAGTTATATTTCCCTTGAAATACTCTCTTCTACTTTCAAGAGCAAAATCGTAATAATCAGGCAAGGCGTTTCCAGCCCAAAATCCTAAGTGCGTAATATGCTTATTGATTGTTGCCAATTTTGCTCCGACAGGTGCACCTTCAGAATGCCCATAAATGATAATTTTTTTAAACTTATTTTCTGAAGCTAATTTATTAATTACGCTATTTGATCTAGATACCCTATTGTCCAAAGAGTTCTTCTGTTGATAAATTTTTGGCTCAGGAATGTTGTCTTCATCAATCACATTTTCGAACCCAATTTTTTCAATTACGACATAAAGATAATTTTCAGGTATTTCTCTAAATTCTCCGTGCAACCAGCACAACTTTTCAATCTTGCCATCATTCATTCTATAGGAAAATTGTGGACTTGGATCACTTCCCTGTAGATAAACAATTAAATTTTCACTCTTTTCATCGTTGTTTTATAACTATAGTATACGATATTTTCATCATCTACAATTAGAGAATCTTGAACAAATCCAAAATGATATACCAGTTCATCCTTACTAGGAATCTCCTGTGCCGAAACAGAATTAAAGTTTATTGTTGCTAGAATCAGAATTACAATCAATCTCATTTTTCAAATTTTATGCTAATTCCCAAAACTGACAACAGAAGATCAACTTCATCTTCAATGATCATCGTCAAGGAATACTAACACTTCTAAAATACCTATTTTCTCTTCAAAAACAAGTCTAGTTTAACTTCTGCGATGCCTTCAGCATTTTGGTAAATATTTAAAATTCGGTTTTCATCCCAAGGATATTTTACCCAGTTATTCTTCTTGATTTTTTTATCACCTTTGAAGTAAATCTGAGTTACCAATTCTTGATAATTTTCTGATTCCTGTATTAAGTAATGAATATGCTTTGGTCTTCCTTGATATGGTGGTGGAACAAAAGTTTTAAACCAATATTCGCCATTTTCATTGGTAAATATCTTACCTCTGCATTTGTATTCCTCTGATTCCATATCATACTTTTTTCTATGGTCACAATGCCAAATATCTAATTCAATATTGCTTAGAGATTTATCACAATCAGCTTCGAATATCTGGCCGATTACTTTCAACTCTATTTCGGATGGATTGTCATCATAAGTCAGGTCATGACGAATTGGAGCATTTTTTCTAAAGAAAGGACCAAGCATATCCTTGCTTGTTGCGCAATTTGTTGTGATGACCCCGTTTTCTTCTATCAATTTAAATCCAGTTGTTGAGATGGCAATGGCACTCAAGCCAGCAGTTTTGACAAATTTTCGTCTATCCATTTTATACTGATTTTTTAATTATCAAATACTATTATAAAACTTCTTTTACTCTTGTTCTATTGTTAGAAATGTTGGATAACTTGATTGAGACTTTATAAAAAAATTTGTACTGCTTGTCCGTAGCTCCAAACATGCATCATAAATCTTTCTTTTTATTCATACAAAAGTTGTGCTGCAGCATTTCCCATTAACTCATGATCATGACCCACTATGGGAACTATGTTCAACTTCCAATTATAATTTGCATCAATTTCTGAATCTTTAACTTTTGAAAATTCATAAAAGTACATCCCTCTTTCTAGACCATGCAGGCCTTGTTTATCAGCTGAATGAGAACGCAACAGTGTTCCTACTTTTTCATTCTCATTATCAAGCTCACCTATCCTCAATTTCATTTTTGACCATTTCAATAATTTCATGACTCTGACAAGTACTTCCATACAAAAAGTGATTTAAATTATCTGAATACTTTGGATAATTGTTACAATTTTCAAAATATATTTTAAGCCATTTCTTTTCCATTTCAACACGTTTAAAAATATCATCTAAAGTTGAAGTATTTATCGAGTCCAAAATTGCCACTAAGTCAAAATCAAATTCCTTTTCGTATTCCGTTTTTCCTTTTGAAATAAATTTCTCTAATTCTTCCCACCGCGAATCAGAGTGTAGTATTGTGAAATTTGAATTATCCGGCACCTCGAAATTACTATAATCCCAAATCACCTCACTAAATCGAAATAGGTGGTTGAAAGAGTTGTCAATGTCACCTGCCAAAGCATATGCTTGAGCAGCAGTGTATCTATCATTTTGATATGCTTTTCCTTCAAATGGATCAAAGGCTTTTTTGAATTCAATGGTTGATTCTTTATATGCTTTTGCACGAAAAAGCCGATTCGCTTCACTTGCTGATTATATTTTGGAGGTCTTTGAGCAAAAGACAAACTAGATATTATCAGTAAACCAAATAACATGAATATGACTCTTATTTTCATATTTTGAAATTAATCAATGTTGCGGATTATCAGAGGACTTAAATGCCTTTAGTCGTTTTGGTCACTGCAGTCAATCTAGTACCTATGCTAAATTCAATACTATTTATAGACTAGATAAATAGTATCGTCTAGCTATAGCCTTCTTAATTCTTAACATGGAGACAACCTAGAGTTTGAGTGCCTAGGTTTCTTCAATCTTATTCTTCACTAATTATTTCTGTAAATATTAACCTTCCATTTTATAACTTGGCAAACATTGATGGCTGCAAGTTTTAAAACTACCCGCTTATTTTTCGAGAATTTGCATTTAAACAATTATATCCAATTTTAAGGATAGCACTTTTTGCTTTCTCTAGGTCAGCCACCTTATGAACTACAACTATATATGCATCACTGTTGGTATCAATAAAACTGAGTTGAAACCCAATACTTCTTAATACCTTGTCAAAATCCTTGAACACATTGTCATACGAAACAGAAGCTCTTGGGCCATAATCTTCTTGTTTTGGCAATTCAAGGTGTTGCCCAAAATTTTCTTTGAGGTTATAATTAACCCCGTGTGTCAATGAACTTACCTCTTGTTTCCAATCAAGAGATATAATAAAGTAATTGCCAGTTTGATAAAGAGAATCAATAACATAATTCAAAGTCGTCATATAATTTTCATCATCAGTATGGTCTTCAAGTTCACCAACAAACTGAAAATAGGCAACGTGGTTTTTTTCGCTCAGGCAAATTTCACCCAACTCCACATATCCTTTCCTTTGAGTTTCAATGTCCTTCTTTATTGTTGACAAATCAATTTCTTCTTCTGTCTCATTTTTTGAATTTACATCATCTGAAGTTTGATTCTTTTTCTTGAAAAAATCGAAAAGTCCCATTTTGTATTCTTTTTAATTTTTTATACTAATAACCCAACTTCACTTATTCAAATGAAAGGAAAAAGAGATCTTCCTACTAATCATTAATACTAAGCTAGATTTCACCATTTAAATTAAAGCAAATGACCCTACAGTAACATCATTCACCTACTTTCACCTCACTAGCCGTTTTTAACACCAGTTCATTTATAAGCTCTTCACTGTACGCATCAGGATGGGCTTGCCCAAATGAACCTTTATCGTTATCAAAGTATTTACCGTTTATTTCTTCTGCCGTTTTATTCAAAGCCAATTCATATATTATGTCAGAACCTTTCTCTGCAGGAGACCAAAATTTCCCGTAGGCTTCACGGACCATACTGGTATTCAAAAGCGAACCTGGATTAAGAGCGACTATAGAAATATCCGATTCTTTATTGGACAAATAAAAGCTCCACATCAGGATGGCCAACTTACTTTGAGCGTAAGCTTCTTGGTCTGGAACTTCTATTTTTCCTGCAAGTAAATCCAAAGAAACACTTTCTTGAGCAGCAGAACTTAAATTGATTATTCTTGCTCCGGAGTTTTTTCTGAGTGTATGAATTATATCAATGGTTAAAAGATATGGAGCATAATAATTTACAACAATCCGAATATCTATTCCCTCTTTTGTAATGCTTTGCGGTGATTTGAAAACGCCTGCATTATTGATCAACACATCGATGGCAGGAATTTTATCATTTATCTCATTAGACATTTTCCTCACTTCGTTGAGATCAGAAAAATCCGCTACAAAACCAGCAATGTCTTGATTACCCGTTTCCGCTTGCATTTCCGAAATCACGGCCATTAGTTTATCTGAATTTCTACCATGCAAATAGAGTTGATGACCTTCACGTGCCATTTTGATTGCAGCCAATTTACCTATTCCGTCGGTACTGCCTGTGATAAGGATTGTTTTCTTCATATTAGTGAAACTTAGATAAAAGTTTTTCTGCCAAGGCGTCTAAGGTTTTTTCAATACTGTTGGTATTGAACCTCAAATTTATTGCTACATGATTCACGCCGATTAACTGTAATTGAAATAAATATTCAGTAAGATAATGTATCCCCGTTCTAATTCCTAAGTGAATTCCGATTGGTTTAAAATCATCATCTTTTTGGAGATCGACATATAGTGGCTGCAGAAACGGTTTGTCAAATTTTTGAGTTTTTGGAATCAGTGCTCTCCACTCCTTAATATTATGTTCCTGCATGTACAGATTCCTTGGATAATACATCCACCCATCTCCATGCTCTGCGACCCAAGCAGTGTCTTGTTGGCTATGACCTGTAACCAACAAAGGAATTTTATTGCTATGTGGCTTTGGCAAAATATCTACCGTACCATTCAATTCGCCATATCTATTTTTCTCAATTTTAGGAAAATCTTCTCTTGCTGCGCGAATAAATACAAATGCCTCACGGAATCCTGCTCCTCTATTTTCATAATCGATATTCATAGCAGGATATTCCTCATATCGATCACCTGAAGCAACGCCCATGATAAATCTACCACCACTAAGTTGATCCAAGGTTGCGGCCGATTTTGCAACATGCAATGGATGATGTAAAGGAAGAGCAACACTAGCAATACCAAGAGCAATTTGATGGGTACGTCCAGTCAAAAAGCCTAAGTAAGTAAATGGATCAAACGTTTGACCAGCATCACCGAATGTTGGAACATGCATAGGAACATCTCTCACCCAGATTGCTTTAAAACCCAATTGTTCAGCAAGCTCTACCCTACTAAGATGGCTTTGCATTTTGGGTACGGTACTATTGCTATATTCTTCAATAGGAACGACCAATCCAATACTCAACTTATTTGGTTTAAAGACAGAGTTAAAACCTTTATTTAATTTTTCAAACTCTTTAATCAGATCAATGTTTTTTAATTTCCAATAATAGTTTCACTCACTCTTTCTTCTTGGTACAAATTTACTGATACAACATTGAAGTTCTCAAAAGAAAATCGAGGAATTGTAAAATAGGGTTTAAATTTCATATGCACTCTTTGTTGTCTTTTTTGATATGCTTATTGGTTTGTTTAATACCAATACGTTAACCAGCATCAACTCTTTATCTTATGATCCTCAATTTCATTTTTGACCATTTCAATAATTTCATCACTCTGACAAGTACTCCTATACAAAAAGTGATTTAAATTATCTGAATACTTTGGATAATTGTTACAATTTTCAAAATATATTTTAAGCCATTTCTTTGTCCATTCACAATGGGTGGAGTGCAATAATAAGATGTAAATATTTGACCTTACATCTTTGTCTTGCAGATTCAATTTCTTTGCATTATAAAGTTCATCAAGGTTTGCTTTATTTTCAATGTCGTATTGTTCTTGAATTGCTGAATCCATTTCGCGGTGAGGTATTCTAAACCATTGATCCTTGAGCATTATATTTGAAAGCGCAAGTTTGCCTATTTCATAGTTAAGGTGTAAGCTATCGTTTATGTAATCACATTGAATGCACTGATCTAAGAAATAGTCAAAATCCAACTCAGTGATATAAGGTCGACTGTATCGTCGGTAAGGTCTATCTACAGGAGTAATATAATTTAATGCTGGACGGATTATCTCTTCGCAAAATTCTCTTTGGTTTTTTTGAGCCAATTTTTCGACTTCTTTTTTGAGTTCATTTTTTGGTTTTTCACCAATCTTATACTCAAGATCAATTATAAAACTGTCATATTTACTCTGGTTGACAATTTTGACATTTGCGAAAGCTTGATACTTGTTTAGAGAGTCAACAAAATTATAGTTTTCAATTTGACCCGTCTTAATTCTTTCACTTATAAACCAAGGCACATCTAATTTTACTGGCTCAATATCATGGCAGGAAATTGAAAGGCATATTAGAATGAGTGTTAAGAAGTGGTGTTTCATTTTTGTTTATTGTATAAATTCGTCAGAATATTTTCCCTTGCTATTGTTTCTATTGCTACAAGCATACCACCACGGAGATGTTACTAAATTTTACCAACAACATACTCAAGATCCTATTTTTTTCATGTAGTTATCTTCCAGGCAACACCAAATTTGTCAACGCAATTGCCATAATAAGATCCCCAGAATGTCGTATGCATCGGCAAAGTTTTTTCCCCACCATCGGAGAGTCCATCAAATAACCTATCAGCTTCATCTTTATCGTCTGTATGAACGATAAGACTAAAATTGGAATAGCCTTTTGATTCTTCGTTTGCCTCTACATAATCAGCTCCATTCAAACTTGTTTCATCACTAATATCAAGAGTGACATGCATGATTTTATTGTTGTCTTTTTCTTGGAATATGGCTCTGTCCTTGCTGGGTACATCCCCATAGCGCCCCATGTATGAAATCTCTTTGCGAAAAACTCCTGCATAGAAATTGAAGGCCTCTTCGCAATTACCGTTGAAATAAATGTAGGGATTCATTTTTGTCATAGACCTAAAATTAAATAACTTATCTATTTCATTTATAGATAAAATAAAATATATTGAAGAACACATGTGGAAGCCAATTCTTAACACGAGCCTCCACATATATTCATGCAATCACGCAAGACCCGTATTAGGAAGGCAGGCGTCAAGAAATTTTGCCTCTGCGCCGCCAAAAATCTTTGAACTGTGTAACACGGCATAGAGAAATTACGATACGATATGGGACAAATAACCATCGAACAAAAAATCTCATGTGGAGTTTTTAAAGATGCGCGCCGGCGGAAAAATTTTAGTTTGTTTTCTTACAGCGATGGGTTTTTGTTTATTACTTTATTTTGTACGGTAGACAAAATCTAAAAACATTTTTTCATTTTTTTTTGCTTGTCCAAAAAAAACGAAACAAAAAAAAGGACCCCCTTCGCAAAGGAATTTTTCATTCGTCCCTCATGAAAACCAGAACGACAAATTCATGCGTCATGTCATTTTGCCAATGGCATAACAACATTCCTGGGGTCATGAATTTTCACCCTCTATTCTGGTTCCTCCGGGACCTTTCAAGAAAAACCGTTAGTTAAAAAAAAATCCCTTCAAATAAGTAGGACCCGCATTAGGAAGGCAAGCGTCAAGAAATTTTACCACCTCACCTTTCCTTCATCCTCCTTTCAATCTCTTGCCAATGCTTTTTTCGCATCCAAAAATGAAGTGCATTTTTTAATTGATTACTCAATCTAAATGATTTACTGCTGATTCGTTTTTCATGGTTATACATACATTTCGCATTCAGCCAAGCAGTTTCAAAACCAGACCATTCACCTGCGGGACTCAGTAAATTCAATTGTAAAGTAGGAAAGACTTCATGTAAGTCAATGGCTTTTAGTTCGCTATATGAAAGTTTAGACTTCAATAGTATATTGGAAATGTAGTCATAGTCTTTCTCATTTAATTCTGTATCCAAATAGAAATTTGACAAAGCTTCCCATATTTCCATTCGTGTTTTATGTTCTTCTTGAGTCAATGGTTTTGTCTTTTAACTTAAAAATCCGTTGCTTTAAATTCTTTCCTACTGTATTCATTATTGGTATAAAATCGCTCATCAGATTACTCAGGCTTCGATTCGACGATCACTACATCAAACAAGCTTTTTCTTTTTCAGAAGTGCTTTATTGATCAAATGCAAATTCATCCTTAATTATACTTTTGTCAAATTTAATTCAAAAGTCTCATAAACACAGCCGAAATACACATTAACCCAGTTGCTCAATCGGTCATCATCCAATATGCCAACCCTAAATATTTTGCCATACTTTTCAGTTTGACCCCACTTCCTACTATGTTGATTGGTTCCATTTTGCCACTGTATGTCATAGCACAATACTCAGTTCATGATATGTCATTTTATGTCGCTGGTTTTGCATTTTTGGTTTTTGCGATTATCCTACTAGGCATTTATATCTTTTACAAATTAAGGATAGTCAAAATGAAATAAGTTGAGCAGTTCTGATAAAATGACGAGCACAGAATCTAGCATCATCAGATGCTCCAACAAATAAACATCAACCAAAATCAATTTCCCAACTTATTTTTTTTAACAAACCCTCTACCATGGGTTACCTTTTCTTATTATATTCATATATAAGAGTAATGCTTCTATAATTCTCAATGATTCGGACCATGTATCTTACTCTGATCAAGCGTCACGAATTTACATTATAGACCCAAAAACCAATACCTAATGACCGATATAGGAAGCACAATGCTATTTAAATTCGGCGGACAAGATGGATCCGAACAATCTCTTGTGGAATCTACTGACAAGTTCATCGTCAGGACCAAGAATGGCTTCAATCCCAAAGCATTTCTAGAAACTTTCGATTTTTCAAAATATGAAAACCGCATCAAACAATTAGATTTCTATCCTGAAGCATCGGTTTATGTATACCAACTCCTTAAAGGAAATAAGCAAGAAAGAGATGAATTAAAAACAACAATCAAAGCATATTCTCACGAAAAAATTGAATTCATCGGCACCATCATGCAAAGAAAAGATAATGGTGTCTATCAAATCTACACAGGGAATCTCTTTTTAAAATTCAAAGATGGAACAGATGTTTCCGATCATCAAAGAATTCTAAATGAATGCGATCTTACAAACAAAAGAAAAAACAGCACGCTCAACAGCCACGCATATTTTGTCGAACCCAAAGAAAAAACTGGGAGAGAAATATTTGCTTTAAGCATCAAATTGGTAAACAACCCATTGGTAGAATTCTGCCACCCTGAAATGGTTATCAAACGAAAAACAATCATCCAAACAACTAGTTCGAATCAAATCGATAGCTCTGATGAATGGGCGTCCGACATGATCAAACTCAAAGAGGCACACAAAACATCCAAAGGAAACGGAGTGACAATATGTGTTATTGATGACGGACTTGAAACCAACCATCCAGCATTTCAAAATACGGATCAGATTATAAACAGCAGAGACATGTTTATGGACACGATTGGTGATGCCTCACACAAAGATACAACTGAAAACCATGGCACTGCATGTGCCAGTGTCGCTTGCGCAAATGATCATCAAGTGCTGGGGGTTGCCCCAGAAGCTAATCTACTTCCGATAAGAACCAAAGGACTGGGTTCTGTCCTGGAAGCTGAAGCCATATATTGGGCAGTCGAGCAAGGAGCTGATATCATTTCTTGCAGTTGGGGACCTCAAGATGGGGACCCCAATGACCCAAACGATGCCATGATCAATCACCCCTTGCCTGACCATACCAGACTCGCATTAGAATATGCGGCAACCAAAGGCAGAAATGGAAAAGGCTGCTTGATATTTTTTGCAGCTGGAAACGGGAGTGAATTGATTGAATATGATGGCTATGCTTCAAACGAACATGTAATGGCAATTGGTGCTGTTAACAAAGAAGGCAAGCTGACAAAATATTCAGATTATGGCAAATCTCTTTTTTGTTGCTTCCCAAGTAGCGAAGTGTTTTTTGAAAATGAAAAAATAAAAACCATCTACGGAATTCACACGCTGGATCGAGTGGGCAAATTAGGCTTCAGTGATACAGATTATTACACAAGTTTTGGAGGCACATCTGCTTCCTGTCCCGGCATGGCTGGAGCTGCCGCATTGATGCTGTCCGTTAACCCAAATCTTTCACTTAACGAATGCAAAACACTCATAAAAGAAGCCTGTTACATTCCTAAAAATGCAGATAAAAATCAAGAAAAGAATCTAGGCGCCGGAATCATCAATGTTGCCAAACTACTCGCACTAACCAAACAAACTACCAAGAATCCTGATACAAAAAATCATTCAATCATCAATTCAAAGACAAATAACCCAGTGGCCGACAACCCTATAAAAAATAATACTATGACCAACCAAACGAAATCTAAAAAAATAGCGATTCACATTGCTGTCGACGAATTAAATCAAGAAATATACAAAGGTCAATTTAGTGATCTTGCTGGATGCGTCAACGACCTAAACCTGTTTAAGGAATTCACGAAAGACAAATTTGACATTCATGAATTAACAAATAAACAAGCAACGAGAAACGCAGTAATAGAATTACTAGAAAAAACCATCGAAAATACCGAAAGTGGAGATTATGTCATCTTCACCTATTCTGGACATGGTGGAACCGTCACAGATGAAGATTTTGACGAGACGGATGGAAAAGATGAAACCTTGGTGCTCCACGACGGCATGCTATTCGACGATGAGATCCGAGATTTCCATTTAAGATTCAAAAAAGGAGTTAGGATTTTTTGGTTTACAGACAGCTGCCATAGTGGATCCAATAGCCGTGGCACAACTTCAAGAAGCCAAATCAGAAATGAAAATTCTAGAAATGCCCGTTCAGGAAACAAAAGTACCCAGAGAATTATAACCACCGACATTCTAAATGGCATTTATCAAAACAACAAAAACGACTACAATAGAATAAAGAAAATACCACGAAGCAAAAGAAATGCTGCTGACAACTATGCTGCAAGTATTATTCACTTTGCCGCCTGCGATGATAGCCAATTTGCCTATGAAGAAAATGGAAATGGAAATTTTTCCCTACTGACCTATCAAACCATCATAGACAATCAAAACATCAGCTACAAAGATCTATTTGACAAAGTAGTATCCCAAATGCCATCTCGACAAACTCCTCAAATCAATCTTTACGGAGATACTGCTACCTTCAAACAAGAACAATTTCTAAATATCAGCATTGATCCTCAAAACCTAAAAGTAGATTCTGTAAATGAAGAAAAGCAATTAACAACCGATCTCCTTCAGTGCGAAGACCTCATCATCAACAACAATGATCTACAAACCTTCAAACCAAGCAATAATACAAGAGGAATTTCTTCCACCATCAAAGCCAGAGGCGAATTACCAACAGACTCTTTCAAAGGAAATTCCGCTTGGGATAGTGCCTACGATGCCTACCACAAAAATACTTCTGTAGACAAACCTTTTATCGAACCGAATATTGCGTCAAATATTTATGCCAATAACCTAGAAGAAGATGGAGCTCGAGGTGAAGCAAATGGATATCTTCCTACGTATCCCATCCCTTCAGATCCCCTTTGGCATTTAAAAAAGGACTATTCACAATTGAATGCAGCCCTACGAACCGTTTGTCCTGAAGAAATGTCTACTGGAAAAAACATCCATCCACTCAACGACTACCCTCTCATTGTGCACATCGACACGGGTGTGATAAAAGGTAGTATAAAGATGAGACCAAAAAATTGGGATGAAAAAGGATCAAATTCATTTGAAGATCCATATGATAGAGACCTATTCCTCGTATCAAATAGTATAGAACAACAAGGTCATGGAAACGCTACCTTGGCCATACTTGCTGGAGGCAAGTTAGACTTCAAGGATGACTCATTAGATAGCAATATGTATTTTGGCGGATTTCCATTTGCACGTACAGCAAGTTTAAGAATCAGTCATTCAGTTGCCATCTTAAGAGGTAAAAATTTTGCTGATGCTCTGAACTATGCTGTCGATACTTTAAAGGCGGATGTTGTCACCATGTCTATGGCAGGAGCTCCATCAAAAATCATGGTAGATGCCGTCAATCATGCATACGACAAAGGAGTCGTTGTTGTAACTGCAGGAGGAAATACCTGGTCAAAAGGAGTCAAAAAAAGATTACCTAAAACGATCATGTATCCAGCTAGATTCAACAGAGTCATTGCAGCAACAGGCGCAACCTTTGACAAAACACCTTATCAAAATAAATTTAATACTGAAGTAGCAAAAGCAGCCAATGGAAAGTTTATGCAATCTTGTTACGGGCCAGCAGAAGCAATGAGAACTGCCATTGCCGCATACACACCCAACATACTTTGGTTTGATAAAAAAGGTGCTCCATACTATGTCAAGACAGGAGGAGGAACATCCAGCGCTACGCCTCAAATAGCCGCCGCCGCAGCACTATACATTTATGAACATCGAAAAGTTTTAAGCAATATTAGAGATTGGAGAAAAGTTGAAGTGGTAAGAAAAGCTCTTTTCTCGACGGCAGACAAATCCAAACATGGCAAACTTGGAGAAATTCATACAGTTGACGGCAAACAATACGACCAATATTTTGGAAATGGCACTTTGAGAGCCAAAGACGCACTCAGTGTCGATGCTCAGACAAGCCTAGATTTGATAACGGAAAATGTCAATTTTTATAAGGAGCAAGAAGACTCAGTCGGTCGTACAGGAATTGATGAACTTTTTAAAATGTGGTCTCAAACCAGAGGTACAAACAATGCGAATACCACCTTACAAGAAATGATTGCCATGGAGATCGAGCAGATCATTCATCTCGATCCCAATTTGATGGACTACACTGCTAGCGAAGGCATTACTAATGAAATGAAAATAGCCTTATTCAAATCTGAATACAGTTCTAAAAAACTGAAAGAAATTCTTAAAAAATCTATCGGTAAGTTAAGCAAGAAAACCACCAGGTCCGCAAATGTTTACATCGATACTACAGAAATACCAATTAGCTACAGAAAGAATATCAACAAGAAAAAGAAGGAAGAAAATGTACTTGAAATATCCATGGAAAATATTTCTGGCAAATTAAAAGTCAATAAAAAAACAAAGAGCAAAAATGGTCATGTTGCCTCTTTCAATATTGAAATTGATGGAAGCGCTTCACGCTCGAGCGCACCATCTTCAATATCCATGAGCAATAAAAACGATAGCAAAGACCTCTTATTCTTAATCTCTGAAGAAGATGAAAATGGAAATCTCAAGCACTACTGGCCCAGCCCAAAAGGTACTGACCAAAAAGGATCAAGAAGTGCTGATGAGCCAACCATACATATCGATGAAGATAACGTAGTGCATCTAGATATTCCACTTACCAGAGGTGTATTAAGTAAAGTCAAAACCTTTTTTGTAAATGTTTACAGAACAGTCAGAGATAGACCCGCATCCAAATTAGAAGGACTCATCTATGGATCATACGTCGGTAAAAAAATCGAATGGCATGAAATGAAAGATGCAACCAGTGACATAAAGAAGGAGATCAGACGGCAAGAAAAAACAATATTCTTTAGTCATGGAACTTTCAGTAGCGTAGAAGGATCATTCGGTGATTTGATCAAAAAAAAGAAATTCAGAAAAGCAGTTGCGGCCAACGGTTATGGAAAATATTTACTTGGATACAACATGTCTACCATTCGAACTGGCATAGAAAAAAATGCAAAAGGCATCATAAAAGCTTTAAATGATGAAAATTTTGACCCTTCAAATTATTTTATATTTGGTTCCAGTCGTGGTACTCTTGTTGCAAGAGCAGCATTCTCCAATGAACATAAAATGATTCTCTCTGCTGGACCACATTTTGGTACAGACATCGCTAAAAAAGAAAACATCAGTGACTTCCTGAATCGATTTACAGGTTTGGTGATCAGTGTTGGTGGAGTAAGTGCTCCATCATTGAGCATCATTGCTTTTGCTGTCAAACAACTCATCAAGACAACCATTAAATCAAAAGGAATCCAAGACATGACCCCAGATAGCAAAGTGATTAAGAAATTAAATATTAATTCGAAGCTGACTAAAAACCAATTACTCATAGGAATGAATTACGCAGGTAAAGGCATTAAATCTGTGATTGATATCCCCGTCGACAACATTATTTTCGAAGGCCATGACAATGACATGGTGATACCGCTAAAAAGTTCTATCGCTTATGGTGACAAATCCCTTAACACTTTTACAAACTTTGAAGAAACAGAGACTCATCATCTCAACTATTTTACCAATGAGGAAATCATTAGTCAAGTAATCAATTTCTTGAAATAACAAAACCAACTACCATGAAATACATCATACCAAAAAACCAAGAAGACGCAATTGAAATCCTTGCCAATGACTATTTTTCAACAAACTATATAGAGGTAGAAAAAGGCCATCAATATGAATTCATAGCCGATTGTCAAGATTTTTGGATCGATTCATTCATCAAGAAAAATGCAAATGGTTTCTGGAATATACTATTGAGAAACAGCAAGAAGAGATTGAAGGACCATAACTGTTTTTTACTCTGTGGGACGATAGAAGCAACCGATGATGGTCATTTCCCTATTGGAACTTACAAAAAATGGACAGCACCAAAATCTGGCAAACTTTACTTTTTTGCCAATGACCACATCAATGAAAAATATTATAGAAACAACAAAGGAAGCATCAAACTCAAAGTAAGAAGACTAAGCTGACTTTCTTCATTCAACGATCAATAGTAGTTGTAATCTAATACGCGAACCGCATCATTTTCCATTCTTCTGACTTCTTCAATTGGATAGTCAGCTTCATTGTATGTATCCGTTGATTCATCGGAATTAATATATTGACATAAACGTCCTAATATGATTATATCCGTCAGAGCGACGAACGAGCTAGGCATACCATATAGAGCTACATTTCATTTTCAAGTTATTGAGTAATTGGTACCAGGTCCTACTCCATGTTTCTCAATTAGTTTAATATCATAAATGAAACGATAGGATACGAAAATACACGACAATAACGTGCAACGATGGAAGAAACAGAAGGATTACCCAAGCATCAATAATAATTATACCTAAATATCTGAACCGCTCCATTTTGCATTCTTCTTACTTCCTCAACAGGAAAGTCTGCTTCATTATAGGTATACGTTGACTCATAGGAAGCCCAATCCCAACCAGAAACTTTGACAATGTTACCGCCATTTGTCACTTGCTCCAAAGTACTTGTCCCGGTACAACAAACCACAGTATTGACGTTGTTCTGATGGATAAAATTACGATCGTCAAATTCTATCTGGAGCTGCATTTCACCGTTTTCATCTCGAATGATCAGCTCACAGTTGTCACCATACTCATAGGTCTCAGACTTGGGATCGTTATTCCCTAATATATTGTCATAATCTTTTACGCCCAGCGAATAACCACACTCATCATACAATCCAGAAAATTTATGATAAAACTTTGATCCACCTGGCCTATCAATTGTATACACCAAAGAATCGGTTCCATATTGCACAAACCGGTGTACAACATTTTCAAAATCAAAGACTGCATCTGAATCATTTATAATAATGGTGTCACCATTATACAAATATTCCAAATCTCGCAAAATATTGATCGCGCCTGAAATTCTTAAACCATGCCAAATCCTAGAAATCCTATTCTCAGAATCGTATTCAAAATTATAGGCTTCTTCATTAGATAGCTCAATAGATTTTAATAAATACAATCGCTCTTCACAAAACTCACCGGCATATCCCGTATCACACAGACAAGTGTCTCCAACACAAGTACCATTTCCCGAACAATCCTGTTCTTCGCAGGTTTGACTGCATTGAACAAACAACATAGTCATAAGACAGAAAACAAAAAGATTTAGGAAGGAATGCTTTTTCATGATTCTGGTTTAAGTGTTCTAGCTTTAAAAAATAAGAAAACAACAACCATAAGCCTAGTCAGAGATACAAAACATGGACACCAAAACATCAATACTTCGTAAAGTTTACAAAAGAAAGAGGCTTCCATATAACGAAAGCCTCTTTTATGCTATATAACTTGTATAGTCTCTTACTTCAGATCTGGCCTGCTCGGTCTCACCTCTATCTTACTTGGCAAGGTCCTCGGATTCATGCTCAATAAATCTTCACACAACTTTCCGATATCCTCTGGCTGGATTTTCCATGCATCCTTATCATTGGGAACATGCCCATTGAAGTAACTCGCCACCGAACCCGGCATGATGGTCGTCACCTTAATATTGTAAGGTCTTAAATCCAACATCGCTGCTTGTGAAAAACCCACCAAACCAAATTTACTAGCGTTGTATGCCGTGCCTTTGGCAAAGAAATTGGCGCCAGCCAAACTCGCAATGGTGATCAAATATCCTTCTGATTTTTTAAGTGCAGGAATCGCAGCTTTTGTACTATTAAATACACCCGTCAAGTTAATATCAATCACATCATTCCATTGCTCCGAAGTCATCTCATCTATCGGTGCAAATGCACCAATTCCTGCATTGGCTATCACCACATCCAGCGATCCAAAATAATCAACCACCTTCGCAACAGCGGCTTCTTCATCTGCTAGTTTACGCACATCGGATTGTATTGCAAGTACATGCTCATATCCCTCCGACTTCAAGTCCGCGGCTGCTTGCTGTACGGTATCAGAATTTCTACCTGTAATCGCTACCTTCATACCTGCTTTTAAAAGTACCTTAGCAATACCAAGACCTATCCCCTTGGAACCACCGGTTATTAATACTGTTTTCATTTTAAATCTTTATTGTTGAAAAATTGGACCATTTACATCGCGCAAGTTATTGCTTTCTTTGCAACACTTTATGTGAACTACCTCGCCAATGCAAAACCTATTAACGGATTAACATCCAAAGAGGTTTCAGATATGTTTCCTAACAAGTTGGTTCCTTCAGGATTCACATTTGCCATTTGGGGTATTATATATACCTTGCTTGCCGCTTACCTTATTTATTATGCCATCATGTTGGTAAAAAAGAAAGGTGATGTCATCTATCAATTCGAACAATTAGGGATCGCATTCATCATCACCTGTATTCTGAATTCCTGTTGGATGTTTTCTTTTCACCACCTTCAATTAGGCTTGAGTGTGCCCATCATGATCGGATTACTTTCATGCCTAACTTATATTTTCTTAAAAACACAAAACAAAATCCAACTTTCCTTATGGCCCAAGCTTGCATTCGAATCCTACTTTGCCTGGATCAATGTGGCCACTGTTGTAAACATATGTGCTTTCCTTGTTTCAGTAAAATGGAACGGATTTGGAGTGGGTGAAATGGTCTGGGCTTGGATTATATTTCTAATACTTATTTCCATCGCCACCTTTATTACTTTGCGATATAAAACCATCCTCTATCCATTGGTCATCTCTTGGGCAACCTTCGGGATACACTCCAATTTATCCTCTGTAATACCTGGTGATGTCTTTACAACATTCACCCTCTTGGTTTCCATCACTTTTGTACTTCTCGCTGCCTTCAACAGCATCAGAGATGTGTTCCAAAGTTCAATGGCCAAATAAGTTTACTCTAACTTAAACCGGATCGGTAAAGTGTACTGCACCCTAACCGGTTCTCCATCTTGCATACCAGGAACCCACGTGTCAAGCAGCTGTGCTACACGCAACACCTCATCGGTTATTTCTTGATTCAACCCACGGATAACTTCTATGTCTGTAATGCCACCTTTTTCATCAACCACGAATGACACAACCGCCATTCCTTGAAGACCATATTCACGTGCCATCGGAGGATACCTTAGGTTTCTGTAAACAGTTTGCAATAGTTTATTTTCTGAACACCTTTTTTGTTCCATGAGCGATTTCTCTTCAGGACACCCATCACCAAACATCGGCATCTTTTCACTACGACTCATTGGCTGCATACTTTTCTGCACCTTCAGAATCTTAGTATTGTAAATCGTATCGGCTCGATATTCTGTTCTCACTGAAAGCTCTCCTTCCTCCGTATAATATTTTGCCTTGCCTTCCTTCTGCCCATTCTCATATTTTGTCTCGCCCATCAAGATTCCTTCAGGTGAAAAACTCTTCCACAAACCGGTCTTTTTACCTGCAAGGTAATTCCCTTCCGAGACCACTTTTCCCGATTTTCGATCAAAACGCTTGTACAAACCCGTCTGTTGCCCTTCACTGTACTCCGCAGAAGAAGTTATTTTGCCTTGATCACTCCACACTTTTTCAGACCCATTTTTTACAGAAAGTTGTTCATCGCTATATTCGTTGTAATGCGTCATTGTTTTTGTATCAGGAAAAAATACCCGCTTCACATAGGTCCCTTCCGAGTTTTTACTCACGATAGAAGAATAGTCTGACCGAATCTTTTTCTCCCCTTCCTCCAAAAATGAATCATACCAATCATTGTATACTTGGTTGGTTATCAAGGGAGTACGTGTATTTGTTTTTGGTGAATTGACAGAAGAATTACCTGAAGAACTATTGTAGCTTACCCCGACCATAGGGATGCATGAATGAAATAAAAGGCTAATGAAAACAACTAGTAAAATTCGCATTGGATGGTAGATTGAAGTGTTCATGATAATCGATTTGTATTTTTTTCTCGCTTGCGCAAATATCTCAACCGAATAAACATTTGCGCAAGCTTGAATATGTTAAAATAAAAATGTGCTAAAAGCCAATAAAAACATATGAAAAACTAATATATAATAATAATAAATTTAATTTTGCCTTGCAAGCAAGTACTCAATGATAAACTCAAAACGAATTTTAGTAACCTCGGCATTGCCTTATGCCAACGGACCACTTCACATTGGTCACCTAGCAGGTGCTTATCTATCGGCTGATATCTACGTTCGTTTTCAGAGAATGATGGACAAGGATATTGCTTTTATCTGCGGGTCAGATGAAAATGGAGCAGCCATCACCATCAAAGCCATCAAGGAAAAAACCACTCCCAAGGAGATCGTTGACAGATACCACGAGGAGTTCAAGGAAGCATTCAAAGGCATCGGAATTTCATTTGATTTTTATCACCGTACTTCTGACCCACTACACCACGAAACATCTCAGGAGTTTTTTAGAAACTTGCACGCTCAAGGCAAATTTCAAGAAAAGACTTCAGAACAATATTACGATTCAGAAGCAAAACAGTTTCTTGCTGACAGATACATCAAAGGTACCTGTCCAAAATGCAATCACGACAGCGCCTATGGCGATCAATGTGAAAACTGTGGATCAGCACTGAGTCCAACAGACCTTATCAATCCGTTAAGTACACTGACTGGAGCGACACCGGAATTAAAAGAAACAACACACTGGTTCCTTCCACTCAACGAAGACGAAGAATGGTTAAAAGATTGGATCATCAAGGGTAAGCTTGATGGCGCCGATCACCACGACCCCAATCAATGGAAAAACCATGTGGTAGGTCAATGTAAATCTTGGCTCGACGGAGGCTTGCACCCAAGAGCAATGACCAGGGATCTAGACTGGGGTGTCGACGTACCTCAAGAGATTGAAGGTTCAGAAGGAAAAAAATTATATGTGTGGATGGATGCTCCGATCGGATACATCTCAGCCACAAAAGCTTGGGCAGCAGAAAACGGCAAAGACTGGAAAGATTACTGGCAAAATGAAGACACTGCCCTGCTGCACTTTATAGGAAAAGACAACATCGTCTTTCATTGTATTATATTCCCATCCATCCTAAAAGCCCACGGCGATTATATATTGCCAACCAATGTTCCCGCCAACCAGTTCATGAATCTGGAAGGTGACAAAATTTCTACTTCACGAAATTGGGCCATTTGGGTTAATGATTACCTCAAAGAACTTCCTGGTAAGGAGGATGAACTTAGATATTTTATGATCAAAGCAATGCCAGAACAAAAGGATTCTGAATTCACATGGAGTGGATATCAAGAAGCCATCAACAACGAATTGGTAAACAACTTGGCCAATTATGTCAATCGTGTTGTTGTACTAACCAACAAATACTACGAAGGGGTTATTCCAGATTTTGATGAAAATCAAGAAATATTTGGCCCAGTCGGTGAAGACGAATTTGCATTTCACGACAGTGAAATGTTGAGACTCTATGATGACCTTGCTGAAGTAGCTGACGCTATCCGTGCGTACGAATTCAGAGCTGCCATGAACAAACTCATGGAAATCAGCACGAAAGGAAATCAAATTCTTCAGTTCAACGAACCGTGGAAGACCATCAAGGAAGATGAAGAAAAAGTAAAAACTGTGATGAATCTTTCGCTACAGTATGTGGCAGGACTTGCTTGCGCTATCCGTCCTTTCATGCCTACTGCCAGTGACAACATGTGCAAACTTCTAAACATCCCTACCGTTACCGAAAAAGGAGAATTTGTCGCTATGATGGACAAACTAGCCATGGGCGAATCATTGTTTGAAAGCGGACACAAAATAAGCACCGCTGCTCACCTATTCTCTCGGATAGAAGACGAGTTGGTCTCAGAACAAAAAGCAAAATTACAAAAGTCAGCTCCTGTAGCTGCAGTCGAGACTAGCAATCCAATCAAAGAAAATATTATTTTTGATGATTTTGTAAAAATCGACTTCCGTACCGCCAAAATTGTAGAAGCAGAAAAAGTACCCAAAGCAGACAAGTTATTAAAGCTAAAACTTGACCTTGGATTTGAACAACGCACCGTTGTTTCTGGAATCGCAGAACACTACAAGCCAGAAGAAGTAATCGGAAGAGAAGTAACCTTGGTTGCCAATCTCGCTCCTAGAAAAATCAGAGGCGTAGAATCTCAAGGCATGGTCTTAATGGCAGAAAACGCAGAAGGCAAACTTAGTTTTGTCGCTCCAGATAAGGGCTGGGAAAATGGAATGGTGGTGAGGTAGAATCACTGCACTCTTGTAGCTAAGTTTCCGATTGCAATAGGTAGATAATTTTTGAATTGTTTCAAGCTCCAGATGTTTTAGAAGGAACGAGTTGGTTCACACTTATTTAGATTTTGTAAAGACATGTTTTTGGTCTGCTATTTGAATAGTATTATTCAATAGGCAAAAGCCTTGATTGTGCTTGAAATAAGTGAGTATCTTATCCCTAAAAACTTGTGTTTTATACCTTTTTGTGGAAACGAAAGCCAAAAAGTTGACAAAAAAGTCATTAGAATATAAGAATTGGTCTTATCTCCTTATTTTGAAATGCTTACATTTTTGACCTCCTTCCTAAATTCAGAGTACGATACTCTACATCAAATTTTTATAAAATGGATAGCAAGTCTTGGGTATTGGTTTTTCTTATGATATTTGGTTCAGCATGTCTCAATGCACAAACCAAAAATCAAAATGCATTAACTTATCCATCAGTCACACATGCCGAATGGTTCAAAGACATACCTCGAATCAACACCAACACCCCCAACTGGGCCAAGACGATGTACTTGGAGTCAACCAATTATCAAAAAATTGTTGAACAATACAACGACTACTACAATCGAGTCGATTTTGTAAAAAACATCCACACTCAGAATTACAAATACTATCGTCGTCATGTCGAAAACCATATTGATCAAAATGGCAAAGTAAACATGCCAGCACCTGGTGAAATATTTGCGCAAGCGGAAAAGAAAAAGAAACAAAGACAAACATCAAATCGATCAACAGAAAACACATGGACCAATCTAGGACCATCCAACACCTATACAGGAGGAGACTCAAATCCCAAACCGGTCCAAGCTCATGTGTCATGTATCGGAGTATCTCCATCCAACCCATCGATAATATATGCCGGAGTTGAAACAGGTGGAGTATTTAAAACCACAGACAAAGGATTAAACTGGTTTCCTGTAACCTACGAATACGCAATAGGAAATCTACAAGATGTAAAGGTTGATCCGCTGAATTCAGACATCGTCTACATCGCAAGCGGTAGTGCAATCTATAAGACCACAGACGGAGGAACTACTTGGAATTTACAATACACAACTGCAGACCACATAGAACATTTCTTCATCCACAGCACCAATACCAACACCATATATGTGGCTACAAGAGGAGGACTTTTCAAAAGTACTAACGGAGGTGCTTCGTGGGTATTAAAATACGATGGTTATGTATATGATATCGAACCAAAACCAGGCAATGAAGACATTCTATATATCTCCATTAAAAATGACGTTACCATCAGGCCAGAAATCATGAAGTCCACCGACAGTGGAGATACATGGGTCTTGATGGACAATGGATTTTACAATCCATCTGTATTAAGTGAAGCTTCTGTTTCAGGATGCAAAATCGGAATGACACCAGCTGATCCTAATAGAATATATGCGGGTATCATTGCCAATGGAAAACAGGGAGACAATGGCTGGATCGGAATCTATTATAGTCTTGATGAAGGTGCCACCTGGCAAGAAGATAGCGGATTTGATGGAGGTCCTTATGCTTCTGGTAACGACATGAATACCAATTGGTATGTCGCAGGATATTCTTCAGGTTATCACCAAGGCTGGTATAATTTTGACATCGATGTATCTCATACTGATCCTGATAAATTATGGATCGGAACAATCTGGTTTTGTGAATCTGCCAATCGAGGAGCCAACATTGAATACATACGCGGCACGAGAAATCTGGCGATGCATGCCGACATACAAGATATTGACGTGGAAGGAGACGAAATCTGGATAGTATCCGACGGAGGCATCAATTTCTCCAACGATGAATGCCAAACCATGGAAACACGTATGTCTGGAATAACTGCTGTGGACTTTTGGGGCTTTGCCATGGGATGGAATGATGATGTGTGGGCAGGAGGAAGATACCACAACGGCAATGGAACATACTATAAAAATTACGGCGATGGAAATGTAATCTTCTTGGGAGGAGCAGAAGACCCGACAGGATACATCCATCCGATCAATAACCGCATCAACTATTTCAGTGATGTGGGAGGAAAAGAAATTCCACTGTCACTGATGGAAAGCGCCAACAATGTGGCCAACTTGTCTCTTTATCCCAATCAGTCTTTCTATCACTTTTCTTACAGTGAAGTCGAGTGGCACCCGTATAAAACCAATGTCGTGTATGTGGGTAGAGACAACCATCTTTATAAATCCAATGACGGAGGTTTAAACTTTGAAGTTGCGTACACTTTTCCTGGCGAGACCAGGAGGTTTGAAATCAGCCGAGATGATCCTAATTACATCTACATGCTGGTGTACGTTTCTTACTGGGATTGGAGAGCTTACCGATCGACCGATGGAGGAAATACCTTCACAGAAATGGCCGAACCAAATCTTTCAGGTGGAAGTTGGAGAAACCTATCACTAACGCTAAATCCTTTCAATAAAGAAGAAATCTGGATTGCTTCCAATTCGTCTTCCAATGGAAATAAAATATTTGCATCTACTGACGGAGGAACAACATGGACCAATCATTACGGAACCGAGCTTCAAGATGAAGCGATCAAGGATATGATCTATCACGCAAGTCCAGCTGGTGATAAAATATACACCATGACCAATGATAACTTCTTTTATCTAGACAAAGATGCTGACACATGGACTCAATACAATGAAGGCCTACCTTTGCAGCACAAGGGATTTATGATATTGCCTTTCTACAAAGATGAAAAAATCAGAATGGCTTCGGCCAAAGGTATTTGGGAGATTCCATTTGAAACCAGCAGCACTGTACAAGCGATGCCAATGGTCAACAAGGATCTTATCTACTGCGACAAAGATACTGTTCAATTTGAAAGCCACTCCATTGTGAATCAAGACGGTGTGTCATGGGAATGGAGTTTTAGCCCTACCCCATTGTGGGTGGATGATCTCACCAAAAGAAATCCCAAAGTTGTTTTTGGGGCAGATGGAAATTTTGATGCTAGCCTTACCGTGACCGATGGAAATGGAAATACCGACTCCCGTACAGTAAGTAACATCGTAACAATAAACAACCAATGCGCACCAGAATTGATAGCGGGAGGTGCTTTGCAAACATTTGAAAATGGCGACCGTGTTGTAATACCCAATGCCAATCTTGAAAATATTACCCACTTCACCATTACTGGTTGGTGGAAGCCAGAAGGAAATCAGCAACCATTTTCCGCATTGGTCTCAAGTGGAGATTGGTGTGCACATTGTGATGATACCGAAGGACTAATTTTCAACTACACAGGAGACAGATTATGGTACAAATGGCCAGGCATGGCTGATAACTGGGGAAGCAATAGTGGTATAACTGTTCCCATTGACGAATGGTCCTACGTTGCACTAACCATCGAACCCACAAAAGCGACTTTGTACTTAAACGATCAGAAATATATCCATACAAAAAACTTACAGCCCGGAAATATTACCGATTTATACCTTGGTTGGGGTCACTACTCTAAGTCATTCAAAGGGCTGATCGATGAGGTTACCCTATGGACAAAAACACTTACTGAGGATGAGATTTTTGCCTTGAGACACATCACCAAGGAAAATGAAATTGCATCTGATCCAGATCTTATTTCATATTACCAAAACAACAGCTTCATCGATGGCAACATTTTGCTGGACCATGCCGGAACAAGACATGGCGTAAGAGAAGGTAACGCCATAATCACTGAAAGTACTGCACCGATAGGAACAGGTACATCACAATTGGTAATGCTTTCATCAGGCAATTCATTCTATGATTTTGATCAGCTGGAATCAAGTGTTGTCTTCAATGATTGTTTTGACGTTGATGGCAAAATGGTCATGACTCGAATTGAAACAGAACCAGAGCAAAACCCAAATAATAATGCGAGTCCATCCAACTATTGGATTCTAAATTATTACACAGAAAACGATGGAGGACAAATAGATGAATTAAACATCTCGGTAACCGATCAATCATTCATTGATGGTCTTAACCAATCAGTTGATGCGGTACTTCATACTAGATCGGAACATGGTGAAGGATCTTCATGGCAAGCACAAGCAGCCAGCATCAATCTTTTGTCAAACAATGTAACATTTGACCGTAAAATAAACATCAACCAATCTACACAGATTGGACTTTCCAATATGGATCCAAATCTAGCAGAATCAGACCCTGGAAATCCTTGTGAAATAGATACAATTGCTGGAAAAGCATTATCGCTTGACGGCAATAACGACTATGCTGAAACCCCAAGTCTAGATTTAAATACCAATACCTTCTCTGTGAGTGCATGGGTAAAACCAAATGGCATCCAAAACAACTGGGCAGGCATCGCCTTCTGCAGAGGCAATGGAACGACGGCGGGTCTTAGTTGTGCGAGCAACAATGAGTTGCGCTAT
>CALFDU010000004.1 GCA_937950315.1 uncultured Saprospiraceae bacterium
GTTTCATCCATGTCAGGATCACTATCAATATCGTCTCCACTATCTTCTGTAATCAAAGCAAGGTTGCCGATAGACAGGCCAGTTGCAGCTGGATCAATTTGATAATTGACTTCAAATGCTTGATTTCCACCAACTGGGATGTTTGCAATGGTGAAAGTTTCATTACCATTGTCAGTAACACCAGCTACTGGAGTAATACTTTGGAAAATCAAAGAAGCAGGACTTTCATCAGTTACGGTTACACTACCAGAAGGAATGTCTCCTTCATTGGTAACAGTAATAATAAATGAAACGTTGTTACCTGGATTATAAGGTCCAGTTCCCGTCAATGTTTTGTTCAACGATAAATCATAATCAAGAATTGTTATGGTAACTGCTACAACATCTTCATCATCATCAAAAGGATCGCCATCACCATCTTCATCAACGGTGTAGTTTGTAGCTGGATCACTATCTATATCATCTCCCTCATCTGTTGTTATTTCTGCAAACAAATCAAATGAACCTGCACTTGCTCCAGCTGGTACCATAATCATTACTTCAATGACTTGAGTAGCTCCGACTGGTAAAGAACTGATAACAAAACTATTGTCATTATTGTCAGTTAAATTGGGATCAGCAGTACTGCTGTCATGCGTGAATCCCATTGGTAAAGTACCAGTTACGCCCACGTTGGACGCATCCATAGTACCTTCATTTACTATTGTATATTGTACTGTAATTATATCGCCTGGTTCTACTGTACCAGTAGTAAGTAGGGTAGAGCTGATTGCTAAATCGTACTCTAAACAAAGTACAGGGTCAGAGATCAAACAACCTCCGATCATATCTACATCCCCATAAATTGACTTTAATTGACTATTGTTGTCACGATCGATATCCATACCTACAGATTGAAATGGTCCACCTCCATTGGTAGAGACGTATTGGACACCATACACACAACTTTCAAGACAATTAACTCCAAAGACACCATCCACTGTTGCAGCAAGAAAATCTTCTTCTCCTGTAATGCAACCCATTGCATCAAAACCTGCATTGGCAAAATCAACCCCTCCTCTTGCATTATTTTGTTCTCTGAAATCTCCGATTCCATATTTACAACCATTTGTTGTATTTGGATCAGGGGTATTATCTAATACCCAAGCTCCAGTAGATCCATCGTATTCAAGAATTCTAGCTTTATGAGGTACTCTAACATTAGTCAAAGAATTAATACCTGACTCCGCCAATAAAATCGTTCCTCCAGACGCAGAAATCTCGATATCCGCAACCGGCATACTATATGTATCAGCAACATCACCACATGCTTCAGAAAGAAATGGAATTTGTATTTCTTCAACGTCAGTTGCAGGTAAGAAATCACAAGTTGTAGGATCAATGGCAATTGATCTAATGGTATTTCTATTGCCATTATCTGCCTGATCATTGGCCCACACAGAATAATATAGTCTACTCTCTGCAGGACTGTAAGCCATCCCCATGATTCTTTCTCCAACCGGTTCATAACCGGCAGCGCCGGTATCAGGATTTAATGGATCAAAAGTACTTAGGGTAGCACCAGTATCTCCATCAACTCTATAGATAACACCATCTTCTAGGTTTGATGCAAACAATTGACCGCAAGTATCATCATACTCAACAGTAGCGATCCCTCTATCTCCTGGTAATGTAGCGAGTACACTTGCAACACCTGTCATCCCATCAATTTTTGATATAACAGTTGGAGAGGTAGTAGTTGGTGAGTATAAAGAAGTTGTTCCTGTGTATATATTTAATGCAGCATCAGTTGTTACACTAAATACTTCACCTCCCAGATCTCCGGTAGTCCAAGTAAATGGTTCATCTTCGATAAAATCTGAAATATCAGATCCAATAAATCCACTCGTATAAAAATTATGAATTGGAGCCAATCTTTCAACGAAAAGTGTTACTGGCGTGCCAAAAGGATCACATGCTCCGATCGCATCACCTGGTTGAAGTATGGTTTCGTTTACACCAACCAAACAGTTAAAGGTTGTAGTTTGGCAAGTCATATCAGTGTTTCTTACTGTAACTTGGTAACTACCAGGTGTCAATCCTGTGAAAGTAGAGTTAGTAGTCCAAGTTGCTCCGTTGTCAATACTGTACTCATATAACCCACTACCATTTTGTGCTGTAATGGCAATTTGTCCATTTACAAGACCACACATGGCATTGTCTTTATTCACTGCGACTTCGATTTGATCAAAAGCTGTACCATTAACATCATAGCAAACTTCAATCTCGATTGCATCAATTTCTGGTCTCGCAGATTCAGTATTACCTGGTTTGTTAGCAATAATCCACACCCCAAATCTTGGATCATTAACCATTTGAGGGGTTAATGATTCACCCCAAGTAGCATCATTGTATGATACTGTTTCCCAATCAGTTGTACTTTCCAACCATGGAGTTGCTGAAGCTAAATTCAATGAACTTCTAGAGAAATTTGGCAATCTTAATCTGATTTCGCCGTCTACTACATCTTCATTCAATGCGTTTCTTCTAGTAACATTGATGTTGATATCCGTAATGGTTGCATTACATGGAATGTTAAAACCATAATCAACAAGTACCAATGGTCTTGTTTGTGTTGACAATGTGCTTAGAGTTACTCGAGTACCAGCATCATCGATTGGTCCTTGTACATCAGCAACTGCACCCCAGACACCACCGGTAAAACCTGTAAGAAAATTACCTGCTAGGTTACCAAAAGCCGCATCCGTAGTAGCACCTACCATCGTTACACCCTCAGAAAAGGTAACTATGTCAGTGCTTCCATCTTCTTTACACAATATTGTCTCGATGTTACCAGCGAAACCAATACTTGAAAATGAAGTGAAAATGAGAATCCCTAAAATACTTTTTAGGAGATTGGAATTAAATTTTAAAAAATACATCCTTAACTTCTTTAATTATGTTTGAAATTTTCGCTTCATCAGGAGTACCTAATGAAGTGGATATACTATTTGAGGGAGGGGATCAATTCAATCTAGCGACAAATATAACTAAATCTTATATACATTAAGAAATATTTTAATATGTAAATAATTGTTTTTGACCTTTTTAAAGCTATATTTTGGCATTATTTATTGCTTTTCAATGAAATGTCTGTTTAGAATCGAAAACAGACATTTCATCGACATATTTCTATTATTTGCATTTGTTGGTAGATTAAGTGTATAAATTGCATTTTATTGAAGTTCCTTTGTATTGCAATAGGTTCAGAATATTGGTATTTATGAAAATGTGTAGATTTTTAGTGGTGTTTTTCTGTTTTCAAACATTTGCTTCCTTTGGGCAGCAAGAAATACCTAATACTGTTCTTAGAAGTCTAGAAGCACATAAAACCAGCAGTTCTGTCAAAATTGACGGAGTACTTGACGAACTGGACTGGTCTAAAGCTCAATTAACCAATGGATTTACTCAACGCAGTCCAAATCCTGGTATGCCTGCCAGTTTTGATGCTGAAATCAGAGTTTTATTTGACAATGAAGCGATATATATGGGGGCATATATCAAAGATGACAGAGATTCGATGTCTATGCAGATGACAGAACGAGACGGCTTAAGTAATGCGGATTGTTTTGGAATGATCTTTTGTCCCTACCAAGATGGAATCAATGGAGTAGGATTTATTTTAACCACCCAAGGGGTTCAATTTGATACCAAGTACTCTGCGATTGGAGAAGATACCAATTGGGACGCAGTATGGGATGGAGATGTTTCTATGGTTGATGACGGATGGATTGTCGAAATGAAAATTCCGTATGCGGCTTTAAGATTTCCAGATAGTGATATTCAAGTATGGGATATTAATTTTTTTCGAAGAATAAATAGAAAGCAGGAATCTTCTTTTTGGTATCCAATAGACCAGAACTTAAATGGCTTTTTAAACCAAACAGGTCAATTGAATGGAATAAAGGATATAAAATCTCCGATTAGGTTATCGGCAACCCCATTTGTTGCTGGTTATTTTGATCATGTAAAAGAAGGCAATGAGGTCAGATACCCAAGAGGTAATTCAGTCAGGTCATTCAATGCAGGAATGGATATAAAATATGGATTGAGTGATGCATTTACATTAGATATGACCTTGATTCCTGATTTTGGTGAAGCGCAATCTGATAATCAGGTTTTAAATCTATCACCATTTGAAATTGAGTTTGACGAGAATCGCCAATTTTTTACAGAAGGGACAGAGCTCTTTAACAAGGGTGGATTGTTTTATTCGAGGAGAGCAGGTGGGAATCCATTGCATAGTGCGGATTATTTTTTAAAGGATGGTGAACAAGTTTACCAATCCCCATTAAATGCACAATTGTTGAATGCCACAAAAATTTCAGGAAGAACGAAGAAGGGAACAGGTCTTGGGTTTTTTAATGCTGTGGAAGGGAAAGCATTCGCCACTGTAGGGACTGATGATTTTCGTCGCGAAGTGGAAGTAAATCCTTTGACCAATTACAACGTGATGGTGGTTGATCAAAATTTAAAAAACAACTCTTTTGTGTCCGTTGTAAATACCAATGTCTCGAGAGTGGGTGATGACTACGATGCAAATGTGACAGGGATGGTTTTTGATCTTAAGAACAAAGATCAATCTTATTCTATAGAAGGAGGTGTTGCAGTCAGCCAACAGTTTTTTGAAAACCAAACACGTTTTGATGAGCACGTTGATAATCTGAGTTTTATAACGGATTCAGAAAAGGATCGGTTGAAAAATAAAAATACAGAAGTTTTAAGGGGGCATATTTTTGGACTGGGTGTGAATAAAATAAGCGGAAAATTTGGTGCTGGGATTGATTATACTGAAGAGAGTCACACGCTAGATATCAATGATTTAGGTTTTCAGCGCGTGCCCAATTCTAGGGAACTTGAATTGAGTGCGAGTTATCGCGAGTTTTCGCCTTTCGGCAAATTTAATTCCATGGGTGGGGGTGTTGGTGTTGAATTTGAATGGTTGTACAATCCTTCTGCTTTTGCAAGTACAAGGATTAATGGATGGACCTTTGCGCAAACAAAATCATTTTGGGATTTCAATGTTTGGGGTTTTGTACAACCAGGTATTGAAAATCAATTTTACGAACCACGAACACCTGGAAGGTTTCTTGTGAAGCCTCCAAAAGGTATAGCTGGATTTAACATCAATACCGATACGAGAAAGAATTACTACTTTTTTATGAATGGCTTTGGTGGAGGTACCATGGATTTATGGGACGGTAATTGGGCTGGACTTGGTGGTGGCTTGTTCTACAACGTAACCGATAAAATATCATTAACGTTTGATGTTGAAAGAAGCTTTGATGAACACGATGTAGGATTTGTGAATAGGGCAGGTGTGAACAACGAAAAAATAATCATGGGTCAACGTAGAATTGTTACGACCCAAAATGGTCTTAATGGGGTGTATACATTTAATAAAAATATGTCTTTGAATGTGCGACTAAGGCACTATTGGTCACATGTGGATTATGGAGGCTTTTTTGAGTTAAGTGAGGATGGGTTTTTGAATCCAACAAGCTATGATCAAGAACACGACATAAGTCTTAATTTTTTCAATATCGATATGGTGTATAGATGGAGATTTGCTCCTGGGAGTGATATTTTCTTTATTTGGAAAAATGCGATAAGTGATTTTAGTAATAACCCTCAAGTAATTCAAACTAGTTATACTTCCGCTCTTGGAAGGTTGAGTGATGTTAATGAAAACAATTCATTATCTCTTAAGTTGGTGTACTTTCTTGATTATGCGACCTTGGCGCGTGGCTGATTTTAGTATTCGCTAAGAACTTGGCCGGCATTCAGGTACTCGATAGTCTAGGTCAAAATGCTTTTCTAAATATTCTTTATTTATCTCCAATTCATTATTTCTTAATTGCAACCAATCTTGTGTTTGCTGTCCTTTGTTGATGATAAAGCCAAACTCATTTGATTGTTTCGGAAATAGCTTGGAAAAAATCCTTAAAGGAATAAAAGTCGATCTGATTAATATTTTTTTCAATGCTGATTTGTTTAGATTGACTCTTTCAATAGGTAATCTAAGGTTGTATATATAATCAATTTTATTGTCTTTGTATTGCGGGAGTAAGGAGTATGTTATCTTCTCAATCTCAGCTTCTGTCCATCGGTAAATATAATTGGGGATGAAACTATTTGCCACACCTCCATACTTTAGGTCGTGCCCAATAATAGCTTCTATCTCATAAGTTGGAACCAATTTTAGTTTTTGTCCTAATTTCATGACAAAGCTATCTCTTGCTTCCATTATAGCGGCACCTTTTTTTCCTACTCTTATCATTTCAAGTAAGGCAATGTGTGGTCTATAGCAATGATGCAAACCCGCATGTACAAAAACCCAGTCATACTCATTGTCCTTAAAAGTCAGTGATTCTGCATTTTGATAACTATAATTGAAAGGAGCAAATTCATTGGAGTACATCCTATCATCAAGATTAGAAATTGTGACATTTTTAAAACCAAAATGTTCAAAGTACTCCTTGTCTCTGCTACCACCGCACACAACCAAGATCTTATCATCAAGGTCAATATTTGACTTTTTCATAAGATTTGATAGAACCTTAAAATAAATACTGTTTTGGTTTATATCGTAATTCATTGACTGAAAACATATTAAAAAATTAAAGATATGAATTTATGTCATTCAATGATCAAGAATCGAGGGTCGAAATTTATTTTACTGTATCAGATCGCTGAATTACTTGGCAAATCAGTATACTAAAAATAAAATTTGATGAAAATCAACTTAGATTCCAACTATCGGATATATCTAAAGTCTTTATATTAGAAACAACTTGAAAAACACTTTAATAAATATCAATGAAAATGCTTTAGTTCAGAACTGTCTGAATGGCAATAGGGATTCGCAAAAAGACCTGTACAATAAGTATGCATCGGCCATGTATCATTCAATATTGAGGATGACTTCTGACAGAGAACAAGCCAAGGATCTTCTTCAAGATAGTTTTATTAAAGTATTCAAACAGCTGAAAAATTTCAGAAATCAATCGACACTTGGTGCTTGGATTAAAAAGATTTGTATTAACACCACAATCTCTCAATTGAAACATGATAAGAAATTTCAGATTGTAGAATTAGATGGAAAAGAATTTATTGAAGAAGAACACAGAGAGTTAATATTAGATGTCAAGAAAATTCATCGATGCATTCAAAGTTTGCCTAAGGGATGCAGATTGGTTCTTAATCTTTACCTCTTTGAAGGTTATAGACACGATGAAATAGCAGAGATTTTAAATATATCATTATCAACTTCCAAGTCTCAATATCAAAGAGGCAAAATTTTGTTGCGAAAAGAACTTAAAGCAAAAGCATATGAGAATGGATGAGCTTGAGAAATTTATTGAAGACAACCGAAAAGAATTTGATGCAGTCGAATCATTTGATTTTGATCAGGTGTGGGAACATATAGATAAAGGACAGAGTAGTAGAGGGCTATCTAGAGCCAAGCTTGTACTGTGGTGCACAATGGTTCTGCTAGGAATAGTTGGTGCATTGTTTTTGAATTCAATCTATAGCCAGAACCAAAGTTTTGAGACTATCGCGGGTCTAACTGAAACGCAAGAAATGCAGAGAGATCAGATGATTCAATTTGTAAGTCAAAAAGAACAAAAGCTAAAGGAAAAAAATATAGATATATCTGAGTTGGGTGATTTTGCAAATGAATTGAAAGGATTGGATGATATCGAACAGCTGATAATGGGAGACTTTCTCAAGACTGCCAGCAAAGAAAAATTGGTAAAAAGCATGCTACAATATTACGAAAGTAAGGCTCGAGTTTTAGAGCTTATTTTATTAGAAATTGAAAAAAAGGAAAAAAATGAAATCTTGGAAAAAGAAATTTATTAGGCTTTTTGCAGTGGTACTTGTAGGATTTGTTTCTATGAGTTTTGTGAAATCTTATATAATAAAAACTAAATCTTTGACTGAACAATTTATGGTAGATATAGAAGCTCACCTAAAGGTGAGAAATGACTACGGTCCGATTGAATTCATAAATACAGATGAGCAAGAAGCTCGTATTGAGGCGACCTTGACAGTGGAAGGAAAAACGGAAGAAGAGATAGCAAAAGTCTTAGATCAATTTGTAATTAATATCAATGTATCAGGAAAAGTAATTGATGTTTTTGCGGATATAAACATGAAGAATTGGGTCCAATACAACGGGTGGTTCTACAATAAGAACACCATAACATTTAATGATGGATCCACAGCATTGGATATAAAAGATACTGATATTTCCTTGGTCGTATATCTTCCTAAGGTAAAAGAACTTACGATCAATAATAAATACGATACAGTTAAATTCGAAAGCTTTAATTCGGATGTAAATGCGCAATTGATGTCAAGCGATATTAGTGGTGGGGACATCAATGGGGATGTAGATATTGATCTTAAATATGGTGATATGAATGTCGGTGATATCCAAGGTGGAAAATTGGTTTTATTCGACAGTGATGCATCCTTTGGTGGAGCTGGTAATTTGGAGCTTAGAAGTAAATATTCGGAGATAAAATTTAAAGATGCCAAAAGCCTTGATCAAACTAGTTTTGATGATGTGATTGATTTCGAAAATGTGGAAGGTGATATTAACATGAATGCCAAGTATTCAGAAATTTCCTTTAATGATTACGATACAGCTGCTTTTGATGTTTTTGATTGTGATTTGGACGCAGGAACAGGAAAATCATTGTCTTTTTCTTCAAAGTATAGTACAGTTAAATTTAATGACGTTGATGTGGTTGAGCTCGAATCTTTTGATGATGATTTTCGATTTGCCGTAATGAAAGAAGTAAAGATTCTTCGGTCTAAATATTCTGAATTCTTGATAGATCAAGTAGACACAGAGTTAAAAGTAATTTCTTCTTTTGACGATGAAATAACCGTAGTATCTGTTGGTGAAAACTTATCTCATCTAGAGATGGATTCAAAGTACACAGATCTGGATTTTCCAATTCCAAATGATGTCGCATACCATTTAGATGCCAAACTGAAATACTGTTCATTCGATCATCCAAAGCCATCCAACATTGAAACCAAATTTCAAGAAGGAAGTTCGCTAGAATTGATTTGTAAAATTAACAACCCTTCTCAGAATAGCCCGACGATCGATATCAAAGCATATGATGGGGATATAACGATTCAATAAAAACTACATTTTTTAATTATGAAAGGGATTGTTCTTTAGGGCATTCCCTTTTTTTTTGCCCAGAAAAAAATGCTATTCCTTTTTTAGAATAGATGATTATTGATTTAATCAAAAGTGTTTAAACCAATCTTTTGAGGCCATCAATAGCTGATGAATTAAAAACCAATAATAATCTCTAGAAAATGTCGGGGGATAACTGACATAATCTTTCTTTTTCTAATCAAGCATGAAATGAGATTTACTTCTACGATTTTGTATAATATATTAGGTTTTTCATGATCAAAAAGTAGAATCAAAGCCCTCGATTGTATAAAAACCAGCTTCAAAAGTATAAATCTCCCAAAATCAGGCCCTTTTTTAGCAATATTCGAGTATCGTTAATTTTTAACTTAACTAAAATTAGCCTATTTTACATGTAATTCAATCTGTTTTTGATTCTTACTCGCTCAACTGAACATCTTCCGTTTTGTTGAACCTTTTCAACTTTCCATTGAAGCTGGATTTCAATGACTTAAGTGAAATGATATATTTTTTTAATGGGAATGAATTGCCTTAGACAAACCTTTCTATTAACTGTGCTTTTTACAGTAACCTTTTTCCCATTTGATGTATTTTCTCAGTGCGGGACCATTTTTACTCCTTGTCGAGTATGTAGTGTCACAGCAACAATTTCTTCCATTACAGGAGGAACCATTGTAAATGATTTTGCAGAGATTGATGGCAATGTTGGAGCAGGTGACCAAGGCATAGCAGATGATCCTTTGGTTATTTCTGTTACAGATTGTGGAACAATATCAATGACCGTCGATCTAGCTTTTCATTGGGATCAAGGTTCTTCTGTAAATTGGATTCATGGAATTTCATTTTTCGATTCAGGTAACTGGTTAGCGGCTGAAGGAACTATAGATCCATCTGATCCCGGTTGGATTTTCTTGAGTGGAATTACCGGTGTGTGTTCAAACACAAGTTATGGGGCAGGATTTTATTGGGATCCTGTAGGGACCGATTGTAGTGATGTAAGTAATACAACAAACTATAATGGATCGGATTGTGAACCAGCTCCACCATTTTCAGGAGGATTTGGTCCATTTTGTGAAGGAGATGATGCTTGGCTTGTTGATGGTGATCCCTCTGATAATTGGGGAATTGATTGTACAACCGATTGTCCTCAGTTTGGCTTTGAATTAGAATATTGTCCGAATGGATCCGGCACCCTAAATGAAGAAATTTCATTTTTTCTTACAGAAGATGGTGAAACGGGAGGATGGATAAATTCTGATGGTTGCATTTTCGAATTGGTGTTTCCAATTATTTTTGAATCAGCTGGGGTCCAGTTGCCAGAGTTTGATGAAACAATCTGCTTGGGTGAGTGCTTTACCTTAGATGCAGGAGATGGCTGCAGTGATTATGAATGGTCCACCGGAGAGACAACTCAGATAATTGAAGTTTGTCCAACAGAAACCACTGTCTATGAAGTTTCAGTATCAGCAGGTGCTGGATGCACCTTTAGCGGTGAAACAACCATCATTGTTGATTTTTGCTGTGAAGCTGATGCTGGAGAAATCACAGCCAACACGCCAGTCTGTCCAGGAGAAACAATAAACTATACTGTTACAGATTTTAATGCAACCGTTTCATATACCCAAACAGTTTTTATTGCTGATGATAGTGGAACGATCATAGAAATACTTCCTGATAATACAGGAAGTTATAGCTCGCCCGTTTGCGGAAACTTTACTATTTATAGTTATAATTATTTAACCATCGGTGGTGCACCAGTACCAACTGTAGGATTGAATGTATCCGCCATAGATTGCGAGATCGAGTGTTGCGAATTAATTCCTTTTGAAATTTCATTCGACGATACAGAGGCACCAACGTTTCTCAACGCGCCAATGAACATTTCCTTCGATTGTTTTACGGATGTACCACCTATGGAAGACCTTGACTGGGAAGACAATTGTGCGGGTACCGGCACAGTGGCAGGTGTTGAAACTGGTAGCATTGATTTTTGTTCTGGTGGAACAATTACAAGAACCTGGGAAATAACAGATGCCTGTGATAACACAACAACGCACGAACAAACGATAACAGTGGATCCTCCTTTAGAGGCAGCCTTTGTAAATCCACCTTCTGACGAAACCGTCGATTGCGGAACATTGCCTTCTACTTTTCCCAATCTGCCATACACCAATAATATGACAGGTGATTGCTTGATAGAAGGGGAGGCGATACCAACTGTTACAGAAAACTTTGATCCGATTTGTGGCGGCACAGTCATGGCAAGTTATACATTTACCGACGTATGTGGCAGAACAATAAATCATGATGTAACCATTACCATTGAGCCAGCACCTGAGCCTGTCTTCTCTGATATGCCAGCTGACATGACATTGGATTGCTCGATGCAAGATGTTACACCTGATGCAATAATGGCTTCCAATGGAGATCCTACTTGCTTGATAGAACAACTCGTCATGCCTCAAGTAACCGACAATGCAGATGAATGTAATGGGGGAGAAATAACCATTCTTTGGGAATTTATGGATCCTTGTGGAAGAACAATTAGTCATACACAAGTCATCACAATTGAGCCTTCGGAGGAACCAGAGTTTATAGATCCACCAGGAGATATAAATCTAGTTTGCGGTGATGCCATCCCCACATTTGATGATCTAATGTATACCAATGGCCAACCAGGATCGTGTCTGATCGAAGGATCAGTGTCGGCTGATGTTGACGCAAACAATGATATTTGTGGCGGTATGATTACTGCTGTTTGGGAATTCATGGACGACTGTGGAAGAACCATCAGTCATACCCAAGTGGTAACCATCGATCCTGCCGAAGAAGCTGAATTTGTTGATCCACCTGGTGATCTAAATTTGACTTGCGATGAATCCATTCCTTCATTTGATGATCTCATGTATACCAATGGCCAAACAGGGTCTTGTGAGATTGAAGGAACAGTACCAGCGGTCGTCGATGCGGATAACAATGTTTGCGGAGGTATGATTACTGCAGTTTGGGAATTTACAGATGATTGTGGAAGGATGATCAGCCATACCCAAGTCGTTACCATTGATCCAGCAGACGAAGCAGCTTTTATTGACCCACCGGGAGATTTAAATTTGGAATGTGGTGACGCTATACCATCCTTTGATGACTTGATGTACAGCAATGGACAATCAGGTGTCTGTGAAATTGAAGGAGCAGCTCCTGCAGTTGTAGATGCGGATAACGATGTTTGCGGAGGTATGATTACTGCAGTTTGGGAATTCACAGATGATTGTGGAAGAATGATCAGTCATACACAAGTTGTTACTATAGAGCCATCAGAAGAACCCGTTTTCATAAATCCGCCAGCCGATTTGGATTTGGTCTGTGGTGATCCCGATCCTACATTTGATGAACTGATGTACAGCAATGGGCAAACAGGTGATTGTATGATTGAAGGGACAGTCGAAGCGACCATTGATTCAGACATCAGTGCATGTGGTGGATCCATTATAGCTGTATGGGAATTTACAGATGACTGTGGTCGATCCATTGAACATACACAACTTGTTACTTTAGAACCGGCACCTGAAGCTGAGTTTATAAATTTGCCACCTGATATTAATATCAGTTGTTCAGACTTTGAAAACTTTGTTCCCGATGACCTTGAATATACCAATGCATCATCAGGCCTTTGTTTGATTGAAGGATTTATGACTGGCGAAGTAGATGGAACAGTAGGAATATGCGGAGGCAACGTTGATGTTGATTATGAATTCACGGATGATTGTGGAAGAACAATTACTTACAGCCAGACCATCACTGTAGAGCCAGCTGAAGAGGCTGTCTTTGTGGATTTGCCGGATGACATTACTTTAGATTGTGATGCCATCAACAACCCTCTGCCCAATATTGATTATAGCAACAATGGATTTGGTGATTGCCTTATTGAAGGTAATGTATCCGCTTTCCAGTCGGGAGTAGTGGATGCATGTGGAGGAGATATAAATTATGTGTTCACTTTCACAGATATGTGTGGGCGTACCATCAATTACATTCAGAATGTAACAATACTTCCTGCTCCCGAACCAGAATTTATTGATCCACCGATTGATCAATTTTTGGATTGTGATGAGGAGTTGCCCGATGATCTAAGTTTGGAATACGACAACTTTGCCAATGATCCATGCAATATATCTGGATCAATAGATCCAGACATTGATCAAAATGGAAACGAAACAACACTTACTTGGACTTTTGTCAATTCATGTACAGGTGAGGAAATTTCTCATCAGCAAGTTATTTCTGAAAGCATTTCTGTCCAGTGGGATGAAGACGAATTTGATTTCGCTTTGTGCGTAGGTGCTGAATTTGATTTGGCATCTATAGATTTATTTGATGAAAATAATACAGATCCAACCATTACGTATCACGATGATTTTCCGCCTGATGCAAGTAATGAACTCAGTAGTACGATCGTCAATCCCGACTTTACAACAACTTATTATATTTTAGGAAACAATGAATTTGATTGTCCAGATGTAGCGGAGGTATTACTTGAGTTGGAACTTCAAGCAAGTGCAGGATCGGATAACTCAGGGGAGATTTGTATTGGAGAAGGTGTGATGAATTTATTCGATTACTTAGCAGATGATGCAGACCTTGAAGGAAACTTCTTTCAACTTCTAGGGCCAGAATTAAATTTCTCTGATGCAACATCTATCAACATAAGCACAGCAGATCCAGGACTATATTTGTTTGAATACTTTATTGACGGTACAGTGGAATGCGATCCTGATGCAGCACTCATTGAGGTAGATCTTTTTCCATTGGTTGAACTAGAACTATTAACCATTGCTTGTAGCACAGATTTTCAATCTTATATTGTTGAGGTCGTGAACGATGGTTATGATGTTACCGCGAGCGCTGGCAATATTACAGTAGACGATGGTGTTTTTGTTATTATTGAAAATATTCCTATTGGCCAAGATTTGGTCTTGGATGCTGTTGATTCCGACACTGGTTGTGAAGGCCAATTTGTTTTCACTCCTCCTAATTGCGATTGTCCTACAGTTCCAGAACCCATGAATGTTGGTGATCAACTTATTTGTGTCGGAGACGCTAATCCAACATTGTCAGTCACAGTTGATGCGGGAACGGTAGCCAATTGGTACGATGCCCCAGTCGGCGGCACTGAGCTTATCGCTTCCTCCAACGAATACACTCCGACAGCTACTGCGCCAGGTGTTTACACCTTTTATGTCGAAGCACAAAGCATGGCCGATCCTGCTTGTACTTCTGCAACACGGATACCTGTCATTTTAGAGATTTTGTCAGCACCCGTTTACAATCCATTTGTGATTCAGGTTTGTGATGAAGATCAAGATGGAATATTGTCTTGGGATGAAGCAACACTTCAATCGTTTATAAATATCAACCCAGCTGATAATGCGGAATTCTATGCAACGATGGCAGATGCCCAAGCAGAAACCAATGCTTTAGCCTTGCCTTACGTCAATGTGAATCCATTTTCAGAAACATTATTTGTTGTTGTTTCTAATGCTGCTTCATGTAGCTCTATCGTCCAATTAACGATGACCATTTTCTCGAAACCTGAATTGATGGTTGATATAACCAATGAGTCATGCGACGGTGCCAATAACGGTTCATTCACCATTGTTGGATTTGATCCAGGTTCCACCTATACTCTGGAAAATGACTTAATTACGACTGCAACAATCAGTAATCTAAGCCCAGGAAATTATGACCTCGAAATAGTGGACGGCAATGCATGTTCTGACGAAATTAGTTTTCAAATCGATGGAGGTATAGAGCTTAGCTTGGAGTCATTTGCATGGGACTGTTCTGACAATGGCACCAACACAGATGCAACCGATGATTTTTATGAAATTAGTTTCCAAGTCAATACTGAGACTAACATTGGTACTTACAACGTATTGGATGCTAGTAATAATCTTCTAGGCACTTTTGACTATGCGGTTGTAAGTCAATTGATGTTGCCAGCAGACGGATCAAGTCAAGTATTTACTTTTACAGATGTCATCAGTGGATGCCCGCTTACGCAAATGTTTGGACCTCTGTCTCCATGTTCATCAGATTGTATCATAAGCGTTGATCAACTAGATTTTGTCTGCAATGACAATGATACTGATGCAATCTCAGGCGATGATTTTTATGATATAACCATCAATGTCTCAGCTGTAAATGGGGGAGGACTAGGAACTTATACCATTGCAGTTGATGGTGTTGTTAGTTTTAATTTTGAATACGGTGTACAAAGTATATTTAGCCTTCCGGCAAATGGTGCCTTGGTAACTTTAACCATCGCAGATTCAGAAATTACAGGCTGTTCTATCAACGAGCCTATTGGACCACTAGATCCATGTTCACAAGAATGCATTCTTCAAGTAACAGCATCTGATCCGGTATGTGAAGACAATGGAACTCCTAATGATAGTACCGATGATATTTTCTTCTTTGATTTTGAAGTTACTGGGATGAATTCATCGGGCGAATTTGTTATTCCATCAATTTCTTTTAGTGGAATGGAAGGGGTAACATACACACTTGGTCCATTTAATATTAGTGATCCTTTCAATGCCTTATTCATAGAAGATATCAATAACTCAGCATGTGATGTTGAACTTGATGTTGAACCACCATTGCCATGTTCTGAGGCATGTTTGTTAAATGTCGAAGTCAGTAATATACTTTGTGATAATAATGGGACAACACAGGATGATTCCGATGATGTATTCACTTTCGACTTGGTCGTCAGTGGCATCAATACATCCAGTGGTTTTAATATCTCTGAGTTGGGATTTGATGGAGAGTACGATGAGGTTTACACCTTCGGTCCATTTAATATAAATGATCCATTACCAACCTTGGTTGCTCAAGATGCAGACATTGCCGATTGTTTTACTGACTTTGAAGTAGATATACCCACTAGTTGTTCTGATGAATGTACATTGAGCGCAGTAGTGAGTAATGTCTTATGTGATGACAATGGAACTACTCAAGATGATAGTGACGATGTTTTCTTTTTTGATTTAGTTGTCACAGGTGTAAACAGTTCAAGCGGCTTTAATATTGCTGAGTTGGGTTTCGATGGGCAATATGGCGAGCTTAACACCTTTGGTCCATTTGACGTAAGTGACCCATTCCCAGCCTTGATTGCACAAGACATGGATAATGATAATTGTACTATCGATATTGAAGTAGATGTGCCGGATAGTTGCTCTGACGAATGCACGATGACTTCTGTTGTGAGTAATATACTATGTGATAACAATGGAACCTCACAAGATGATACCGATGATGTTTTCTTTTTCAATGTGGTGGTATCTGGAGTGAATACATCTGGAGGTTATAATATTTCAGAATTGGCATTTGATGGAGAATATGATGAGGAATACACCTTTGGCCCATTTAATGTCAATGATCCTTTACCGGATTTGATTGCGATAGATTTTGATGATCCATCTTGTATTGCCGAGCTTGACGTTGTTGCACCAACCAGTTGCTCTGATGAATGCATAATAAATGCTGTGATTAGTAATGTTTTCTGTGATGATAATGGAACTACTCAAGATGACAGTGACGATGTTTTCTTCTTTGACTTGGTAGTCACTGGTGTAAACAATTCTCTTGGTTTTTCTATTTCGGAGTTGGCTTTTGATGGAGTATATGGTGAGGTGAATACTTTTGGGCCATTTCTTATCAATGAATCATTCCCAACTTTGATAATTCAAGACTCTGAAGAGCCCGCTTGTGAATTTGTAGTTGATGTAGATATCCCTACCAGTTGTTCCAATGAGTGTGTTTTGGATGCAGAGATTACCAACATTGTGTGTGATGACAATGGCACAACACAAGATGAAACCGATGATGTTTTCTTTTTCGAAATTGAAGTAGGATCTGTGAATGCCTCTAGTGGATTCAACATTCCTGCGATTTCATTCACGGGTAATTATAACGAAGTATATGCACTTGGTCCTTTTGATATTGAAGGAGCATTTAGCTCTCTATTGATTCAAGATATCGATGACCCAGATTGTTTGCTAGAGCTAGATGTACAAGCACCAGAAAGTTGCTCTGAGACTTGTACTTTAATCATAGCGGTGGATAATATCACCTGTCAAGACAATGGCACTTCTGGAGACAACTCTGACGATGTTTTCTTCTTTGATATTGTGATTATTACGGCGGTGAATGCATCTGCTGGATATACCATAGAGTCATTGGGTTTCAATGGAGCGTATAATGAAACGAATACACTCGGCCCATTCAATATAAGCGATGGAACTTTTGTGGTCTTGGTGCAAGATCAAGAGAATGAAGATTGTTTCATCGAGTTGACCGTTGATGCTCCTCCTGTTTGTTCTGATTGTAGCCAGACTTTGACCTTGTCAGAACCGACTGAGCTAAGCTGTGGAGAGCCTCAGACAAGTATCACTGCGACTGCTTCTGAGGATGGAGTAATTGTATGGTCAGGGCCAAATGGCTTTACCGATGATGCTGAAACAATTATGGTTTCTGTTCCAGGGATTTATGAAGTGTCGATTGTATTTCCAAACGGCTGTGGCTTGACCGATGAAGTAGAAGTATTCTCAAATGGAGAAATTCCAATAGCACTATTTGCCCCAGTAGAAACACTTACTTGTGATATCGATGATATTCTCTTGGATGGATCGGCCAGTATTTATCCAAGTACGGCAGAGTTTATATGGACCGATGAGGATGGAAATGTATTATCTACTGAATTGACTTTGATGGTCGAGAATCCTGGAACATACTTTTTTGAGATTTTCGATCCGCTAACAGGATGTAGTTCTGAGATTCAGGAAATTGAAGTATTGATGCAAGTCTCTGATCCGTCAGCGGTTATTTTTGCGGATCCAGGCAATGTGCTTGATTGTTTTGTGGAGACCATTAATTTGTCAACTGAGGAAGAACCATTTGTGTTATACAATTGGATAATTAATAATGATGAGACAATAGAAGCCAATGAAATTTCAGTTGATCAACCACTTGAGATTTCATTGATTGCACTTGATACGATAACTGGTTGCTTTAATGAATCAAATATTTCGATTCTTGACCTTACCGAATTTCCAGTCATAATTGTGGAAGAAACTGGTGCCTTTGAATGTGAAGGAGAAAGTGAAGTTTGCTTTGATGTTTCAAGCTCACCGTTTTCTGAGTCTTTAGATTTTGCTTGGTTCAATGAAAATGGAGTGGAAGTAGGAGACAACAGTTCAATCTTTTGTACTTCTACACCTGGCATCTACATGGTAGAGTTGACCGACCCAGATTCTGGTTGTGTCAATGCTGATACCTTGTTTGTCGATGATATACCTATTGTTCCTGGTGTAAGTTTACCTCCAATTACAACGGTTGAGGTCAATGGCCAAGTTGAGCTTACAGTAGATATTGATATTCCAATGACAGAGGTGGCAGCAATAAATTGGACTCCAGTTGATAACGTAAGTTGCCAAGATTGTGTGACCACCATCATAGAGAATCCAATCGATGGATTAGAAATAACAGTCGAAGTGATTTCAATTTCTGGCTGTGTTTCTACTGCAACAACCATATTGCGAGAACTGACATTTGCAGATATTTATATTCCGACGGTGTTTAGTACTGAGTCTCAACTCGGAAATGACTTCTTTACTTTATTTGCCAATGACCAAGTTGAGTTGATTGAAGAAATGTTCATTTTTGATCGATGGGGTGAATTGGTTTTCAGTACCGAAGGCATTCCTCCTAACGAACCAACACTTGGATGGGATGGAAGATTCAATGGCGACTTTGCCGTACAAGGAGTGTATGTCTACCTGTTTAAAGTCAGACTGCTTGGAGGTGAAGAGGAAATTCATACTGGGAGCATAACACTCTTGAGGTAAATAGAAATAGCATAAGTAAGGCTTGAAGAAATTCGAGCCTTACTTATGTTATAGCCATACAACTTTATAATTTATTTGTATATTTCAATGAATTATACATCAAAAAAATATGAGACTTCCATTTTTTTTCATCTCTATTTTTATTTGATTCTTTTTCAAATTGAGTCAATCATCTTCCTGGATTCATGATCCTGGATCGACTGATTGTTTGTGCTTAAAAACTTTTAATATTAATACTTACGTCAAATGAGCTTTTTAAAAAAACTATTCGGTTCCAACGAAAAATCAAATAAGGTAAACAGGCCTAGCGATAAAATAGAGACTTCTAATACAGGCACAGGAAATGGGCTGCCTGAGCCATATGATCAAATTAATGGTCTGACAGATATAAGACGTGAAAATTTATTGATCTGCCTCAATGCTGGGTTCAAACCTTCAAGATCTCTTCCTATGGATTTTGATCGCCAAATACGACCGGCAATTGAAATCGCCAATCGATTAAATGCGATTAAGGCTCTGGTACTATGGTTAATGGTCCCAGAAGATGGATTGGCAAGTGAAAGAATTCTGAATTTCGTAGAGAACAACAATCTTAAAGATTTTATGACTGCTGATGAAAAACCAATTTTAGAATTGGCAAGAGATGACGAACAAGCAAGAAATTCAATTGGTTGGAAATTTGAAAACGCTTGGCCTCTTGCATGGTTTTTTGGATACGATACACCAAAAATCGATGGGCAAATGATGACTGGCGAACAAATGCAGGACATCTTAATGAATTATTCATGCCCACTTGAAAAAACAACCGAAGAATGGATTCAGAATATTGAGCCGATTACCACCGATGAATTGAAGAAAAAAGAAGACTTGTTTTATTGTTTGCACAATGCTGTGAGAAGTGCTCAATTGGGTGGACAAACGGTGCCCAATGGTTTTGATCCAATAGGAAATGGGGGAGTAATCCATGAACGAAGACACTCTCTTACTTGGATGTTGCAAAATGGCGTTGCTTGGGAAGACACTGATCTGAGTACATAACTGTTACTTTGCTAATACCGTATCGCCATCAACAATTGCAGAGCCACCTCAATCTTTCCAGCTGCAAGAAGGTCCTTGGCCTTATGATAGATGGCATCTTGAAATTTATCAGGCTCGGATTCATAATCTTTTTTAAGACTGATGTACTCATTGGAAGACTTCATTTTAAACACCTCTTCTTCAGTAGGCAATGCTTCTATATTTCCAAGTCTACCTAGATCATTGGCGGTAAGGATATGACTCTCGAGCAATTCTTTTGGCAATTGATCCACTCCAATACCAGGTGTAGAAAGTGGCTTAGGTATCTCAAATAAATCTCCATTGGCTCTTGTATACCAGATACCACCCATACGACCTACTAGATCAAGTTTTTGGGTATCCAACCTTTGCTTTTCGTCCAAATACTCTTTCTTGATATGGATTTTTACCACCTTACAAATAACCAAATTACCAGCCGCACCCTGATCGCCGAGCTCAACGACTTCTTGCACTTTACATTCAAAACTTACAGGTGATTCTGCCACTCTTGGAGTCTTTACAATATCTGATGCGATTTCCGTAAATCCGGCCTTGGTGTATTCATTTACACCCTTTGGGTAGTCGCTGCTCGACAATGACATTTGCTCAACCATTGGATAATTGACAATACTTATTGTGCACTCCGCAATATCCTTTACGTTTTGAAGCGTGTGTTTGGTTGTATTGTCTTTTCCTCTTCTCGCTGGAGAAAAAATCATGATAGGAGGATTGGAGCTGAATACATTGAAAAAACTAAATGGACTCAAGTTTATATTCCCCTCACTATCTATAGTAGTAGCCAATGCAATGGGCCTTGGGGCTACCGCAGTGAGCAGGTATCCATGTCGCTCTCTGATACTCAGCGTATCCGGATCTAAGGATAAAAATTCTGACATAATATTTATTGAGACTATTTGTTATTTATAATGCAGGAAGCACTTTTGTTTTTACTTCACCAAATCCAACCCTCATTCCATTCTTCTGTGCATATCCTCTCATGATAACAGTATCTTGATCCTTGATAAATTTACGCTCCGAACCATCTTTCAAAGTCAATGATCGCTTTCCAGCGGCTGAAATCTCCAGCATGGAACCATATGATTTCTCATCCTTACCACTGATCGTTCCAGATGCCATCATATCACCCACTTTTACATTGCACCCATTGACGGTATGGTGCGCTAGTTGCTGCGCCATATTCCAATACATGTATTTAAAGTTGGATTCTGAAACGATATTTTCTTCACCGCCCTCAGGCTGAATAATTACTTGAAGATTGATATCAATATTTCTTTCTCCTTCGTATTGTAGGTAGGGTAGTACGCTAGGCGTCTGCTCTGGTCCTGCAACATGAAATGGTGCCAATGCTTCCAACGTAACAACCCAAGGCGATACACTAGATGCAAAGTTTTTTCCTAAGAATGGCCCAAGCGGTACATATTCCCATTTCTGGATATCTCTCGCAGACCAATCATTAAAAAGCACCTTGCCAAAAATATAGTCGTCTGCTTTGTCTGTTGTTATATTCGATCCTAGTGGAGTGTCCTTACCTATAATAAACCCCATCTCCAATTCAAAATCCAATAATTTACACGGCCCGAAAACTGGATCACTATCCGCTGGCTTCTGCTGACCTTTCGGCCTATGAATATTCGTACCACTAATGATGATGGATGATGCCCTTCCATGATAACCCACAGGCAAATGCCTCCAGTTAGGAAGAAGCGCGTTTTCAGGATCTCTAAAAAGTTTACCCAAATTGGTGGCATGTTCAATACTACTATAAAAGTCTGTATAATCGCCTATCTGCACAGGTAGGTGCATCACTACAGAGGATTGATCGAGGAAGATAGAGTCATTGTCTTTCAACATTGACCCCTCATCACAAAGACTTTTTTGAAGTGTTAATCTCACTTTGTTTGTAGTCTCTTTTCCTAAGGCGATAAAGTCATTTAAGAATGGGGCATCCCAGACACTTGCATCAATATTCAATGAATCAAAAAGTCCAGTTTTTGCAACAGCCCTTAAATCAATCAATTGGTCTCCGATTGCCGAGGCCAATCTCGGAGCAGAATCTCCAATTGAAAATACGCCAAATGGAATATTGTAAATTGAAAAATCTGAATCTTCAGCATATGTTATCCATGATTTCATGTATTCCTTTTTTTAGACTTACCTGTCATCCTTTTCCACATCTTCTTTTCGTATTCCCAGAAAAATTTAAACTGGCCAAAGATGAATCCGTAGATCAATAAAAATAGATTGTAAATTGGTAATATCAATACATAATAGAGTATCGTAAACATCAAAGGTTGCTCACCATTTTCCGTGAAAAGACTCACAACCGGTTTCTTTAAAAACATGATTGTAGTTCCAGTGCAAGCAAACACAATGAGGATAAGAATAAGTTTCTGGGCATTCACTCCCCACTTATCCTGCAACCGGTGAAACCAGCCTTTTTTGTTGTTTTCGATGACTCTTTATTTTTGGTTAATGCCCCAAATGTAAGGATTTCTATTCCACTTTTAGGATTTCAGTTTTTCTGATTTCATTATTCCACAGTACAACATAATATAACCCTGTATTTAAAGCATTTAGCTTGATTTCCGAGGAGCCAATTTCTTGTCCTTGCAATACTTTTCTTCCCATTTGGTCAATAATTTCGTATTGAAACGCCTCTGTAAAACCTTCAACTGTAATAACGTCTGTTGCTGGATTTGGATACGTTTTTATAGGATTTTCATCAAATATTGCTACCGAACTTGTTCCATCTGTACTCTCAAGTTTATCAACACAGAAGTAGGCTGGAGTGTTCATCCCATAGACGCCATTATCTGTTGAAGATAGACTAAACAATAAATTATCAAGTTCGCCCAAGCTCGTCAGATCAACGTATGTCCATTCATCAATGATATAATCCAAAGTATTGTCCTCAAAACGATAGTCAGCCAAGAAAAAGTTGATGCTATCAAGCGTAACTTCACCATTTCTTGTTCCCTTAATGGTAAGTAAAAAGTAATCTGGATCATCTCCTGTTGCTCCTCCAAACTTCTTAGAGAAAGCATCACCATCTTGCATGCTTAAAAATGCATAAGTACTATTGGTGATGTACATTCCTCTCATTGCTTTCCCTTCAGCTTCACCTATCAAGTCAACATTGTTGGCTCCAAATGAAAAAGAAGTTGCATAATTGGGCGAACCATCTTGACCAATACCAGTAATGGCACTGTACTGATTTCCAAATCCTGGTGTTGTATTGTCTGTTACATTTGAAATTGCCCATCCTGACCATGAAGAATATGCCGTATTAAAATTGTTAGGGAAGAACAGGTTCCCACTTGTAAATCCTCCTGATCCATCACTGCCGTTTAAAAACCCAGTATCATCAATATCGAATTCTTCAAAATCAGATACAGTTTGTGCGCTTAATCCAAAGCCGGCAAATAACATAATGGCAAGTAAAACTTTTTTCATTTCTTTTATTTCTGTTTATATAAAGTAAAATTTATTCCTAATTGAAAGTTGATTCCAGGCATAGGCCTTCGCTCAATTACCACATAATTTTTATTCCATACATTCTGTATTTGAACAAAATAATTGAGGTGTGTATTTTTTAATTTCATGACATAACTGCCCCTCACATTGCCTAAGTGATAGGAAGGTATAACTTCGTTGATTCCTTGATTGACTCCTGTGAATAGATGTTGGTAGTTCAACATAAGTTTGTTGTAAGCATATCCTATCTGGGCGCTGACTTGATGAACCGGAGTGTATATCAACTGCTCTCCTTTTTCGATTTTTGGCAAGGAAAGGGTCACCTGATTGGTAGACTTTATAAAGTTGTAATTTGTACTCAATTCAAGTTTAGAATTACCTTTTGTAATATGGTACTTGACACTGGCTTCAAGTCCGCGACTCCACACATCTCTAAGATTCTTAGCTGTCCAAAAGTTGAATTCATCGGATGGGGACCATATAATCCAATTTTTAATGTTTCGATTGAACCCTGTCAATTCAAACGTAAAGTTGTTCTGAGCCAATTGTTTTTGATATTTTATTCCAAGTTCTTCACTCCACCCACTTTCAGGAAGTAGATTTTCATTTCCTCCTGGCATCCAATGCTTATCATTCAATGTAGCCAATCGATAATTTCTAGATATTTTACTTCTGAGTTTTAAATTTAGGTTGATGTCATATTCTACTCCTACACTTGGTGTCAAAGGAATCCATAATCCATCAACCAGTTCTTCTCTCAGTGATGCCAATACTGTCAGCTGCTTTAATCTAAGTTGATATGAAAGCCAAAAACCGACTTTTGTCTCAGCGATTCGTGAGTCAAAGCCATTGGTTTTTGCTCCAGTCTCAACCAGTGTAACACCAAAATTGAATTCTTGATTTTGCTTGTAGGATATACTATGACCGATTTCACCAAACCATTGGGTGAATTCATTGATACTCACAAGGTTGATAATCGGATCTACAAATTGTTGTAGCTCATCCAATACCGCTAGTTTCACTTTGGTTTTGTGATTATCAGAAACTCTATTCCAGTCAATTAGCAATCGATTGGCTTCATCTTCTTGATAAGATTCATTAAAGTTTTGTGTAAGGGTAGGAGGTATTTCCTTCTTTGATTTTTGCCACCAATAATGAGCATTAATATATTGTTTTTCATTGATGGTAAAGTAAACATCTTGATTGATGTTAAGTGTGTTAAATGCTGCATTGGTCAGTTCTATGCTTGGGCTAGATGGAGCAACTTCATATGGGAAATTGTTCTCAGCTACTGTGCGCGAGATTTTTGTTTTTCCATAATATCCTTTGTCACCATAGCCAAGCGTTAATCCAGTTGTTAGATTACCGAATGACCCTACCTGGACATGACCTTTGGCAAAAGTTTTTGTGTCTAACTTGTTTTCAAGATTGATAACACCTCCGATGGCTCCTGAACCCCATAAAGCAGAGTTGCCGCCTTTCTGTACATCAATACTTTCCAATGATTGAATTGGGATCAATGAAAAGTCCAATAAACCCAGGGTCGGGCTCTGTAACGGAACACCATTCCATAACAATAAAGTGTGTCCTGCCGAACCTCCTCGAATAGAACTGGTTCCTAAACTATTAGAACCATAACTTTTAATGTACAAGCCCCCAGCTAGATTAAGGAGACTGGTTAGGTCAGTGGTGATAGGTAAATTGCCTTGGTAGATTTGGTCTTTTTTACCACCAATATTTTTACCCCTGATGCTTGATTCACTTATTTCTATTTCTTGAATCAATAGGCTGGTATCCACTTGGCCATGCAGCCGAATTTGTGCGAATAGCACAAAGTAAATCCCGATAAGAAAATGTATTTTTTTCATTCTGCCTATTCAAGAAAAGTATATATAGGCAGCCATAGAAGCAAACGTGTGCTTCTATACCCACCGATCTTTTCCTCCGAAAGTGGTGACTTAATAATACTGTATTGGCAGGTCTTCTGGCTCGTTTTACTTCTGCGCCTTCCCATCATAAATGACAGTGGCAATATTTGCGGAAGCTTAAAAAAACTTACAGCAGCGGGGACTGCTCCGGATTTTCACCGGATTCCCTTTTAAGGCCTACACTTCTGTAGGACACCATTACACACCACAATATTACGAATACATTGCTTAAACTGACATACTTCTTAAGATTATTTAATGTCAGCCAAATGTATAAAACCTAATATGGTCGAAAATCGTTTAATACATATGACAAGTACCACTTTCAATCTCAATGGGATTACCTGCGATGGTTGTGTATCCACCCTACATAACTTATTCTCTGCAATGGAGGGTGTTTATGAAGTTGATATCAACAGAGAGAATGGGGAAGTGGAGATAATTGCAGCTAATGAAGTAAGTAATTCTAGTATCGAAAATGTATTAAATGGGTATCCCAAGTATTCGATACAACAAACTACAAAAGGTACAGAAGAAGTGAATGGTTCATCAATAGAATCTTTCAAGCCTTTGATCATTATTGTTTCTTTTATTCTTCTTTTGGTGGCAATGTCTCAGGTTACACAGGGTTATTTTGATTGGAGAGAAAGCATGCGCTTGTTTATGGGAGGATTTTTTATAGCCTTTTCGTTTTTTAAGTTTCTCGACTTGAAAGGATTTGCGCAAGCGTATAGTTCTTATGACATCGTCTCTCAAAAATGGGTCGGATGGGCGTACTTGTATCCTTTCATAGAGCTGTCACTTGGATTGATGTTTCTATTCAATTTATTCCCTTTCTATGCCAACTTGTGTACATTGGTAGTTTTGTCAGTCAGCAGTGTAGGAGTAATACGATCTGTAAGATCAAACCAGAAAATAAAATGCGCTTGCCTAGGAACGGGCTTTAATCTTCCGATGACCACTGTAACGATTATTGAAGACCTAAGTATGGTCGTGATGTCGACGATAATGCTTTCTTCAATGTAGGCCCATTTTTTAGAAAATTTGTATCTTTATCTTCGCTTTAAATGCAAGCATTAGAAAGGTGATACTTTCTGTTCAAAACGGTTCTTTGAGGATATTAGTTACCAAAAATATTACCCCCAATCATCTGCGCCTTATTATGGATGCCGAGCTACAGTTTGAAATAAAAACTGCAGTAGAATATGGTATTGAGTTTAATACAAACGAAGTAATTCAGACCATCAAAGAAAAAAGCGCATGGTTGTTTACATCCGTAAACGCAGTAAAATCGATCTATCCGATTCTAGTCAAGTACCAAAATAAATTTGAACAAAAGATTTATTGTGTTGGGAAACAAAGCATGAATCTTCTTACCGAATTAGGTTATTATTCTGTCCGGATGTACGAAAATGAAAAAGATCTTAAGGAAACATTTAATTGGAATGAAGCTCAGAGGTTGACTTATTTTTGCAACAACAACAGCAATAATATCATACCCAAACCAACAGGAAAAGACCAAATAACCGTAAAATTTGTCCAAGTGTACAAGACAACCTTACTTAAACCCATAGTAGAGAACAACCATTTTAACTATGTACTATATTTTAGTCCATTAGGTGTAAAGAGTATTTTAACCAAAAATCAGCATTTGATTAGTGTTCCTGCAATTTGCTCAGGCCCTACAACTCTCAAAGCCTTGAAAGGATTTGGCGTAAAAAAATGTATTGTCCCCGACAGTCCAAAGCTCAAATCGATGGTAGAATACATCTTAAATCATCGATAAAAGGCAAATTCAAGACTTTTGCGACATTTTTCGTTAAAAAACCACTTATAATGGGACGAAAGACCATCTTTTGAAGTTTTAAAAGTGATAGATGAGATTAACGGATATCTCTAAGATATCCTTACCTTAGATCATGTCTTATTTCTCGATTTATTACAAAAAAGCTTGTAATTATTGAGTATTGAGAAATTCCTAAGGGAGGAATAAAAATTAGATTTACTGACTTTGAGTCCATTTTGCCTTACTCCTATATTAAGTATCCTACTTTTCCTAGTGTCCCACACTGGCTTAGCAGCACAATGTCCCAATGTAATTACCCTTAATTCGCAAGAACAAATCAACGATTTTACTTTTTCTTTTGAAAATTGTAATGAGTTTAGTGGTCAGATGATCATAAGCGGAAGTGATATTACTGATCTTGATGGCTTGAGCTCCATTCTTGCTATTTATGGATCTTTGGAAATCAGAAATACAAGAATAAAAAATGTTGATGCGCTTTCGTTTATTTCTACCTTGAATGGAACACTCTCCATTTATAACAATGATCTTCTCGAAAACTTAAATGGCCTCGACCACATCACAAACTTAGATTCTCTTACCATTGCTGCCAACCCGATGATAACAAACTATACTGGCTTGGACAATCTGACCGATGTAGATTATCTGAAAATAGAGGACATGCAAACAGCAGATTTTTCTGGTTTTTCTAATCTAGAAAGAGCAGCAGAATTTGTAGTAAATGATAATACTCAGCTTGCTTCCCTTAATGGTTTGTCAAGTTTGGAAAATGTATCAATCCTAGGCCTGTCGTCAAACCAAAGCTTGTCTAAGTTAACAGGAATGGAAAACCTGAATGCGGAGGAAACATTTATAAGCATCAAAAATTGCCCAACTTTAAGCAATCTAGATGGCTTCCAAAACTATGAACAGCTTAACGTACTTGAGCTTGAACAAAATGGGAATTTAGAATCTCTTGATGGCTTAGAAAATGTAACCAGTGCTACAAGAATAAATGTCTTTGGTTGCAACTCGTTGAATGACCTAGATGCATTAAGAAATCTGACAGCTATCAGAGAAGATTTGACCTTTGCCTTTTGCAATATGGTCTCAGATTTTTCTGCCTTCAACAATCTAGAAAGTATTGGTAGAAATCTGTTCCTTTCGCAGCTTTTTAATCTTCAACACCTTGATGATTTCAATAATACAGAAATTGACGGTGACATTTTTATAGGGAATCATGCCAACTTAATCGATATTACTGGATTTGGAAACGTGCAAAGAATAGGCGGTGAGCTTTCTTTTAATGCAGTTCCTAAATTGGTGAGTATTGAAGGTTTTATCAACATGGAATCCAACGGTGGTTTGATCATTTCAAGGACTGAAAAACTGCAAGACCTTACTGGACTTGCCAACCTAAGAGCAGTCAATGGTAAGCTCGAAATTTTCGAAAATGAAATCTTGGACAACCTTGACGACCTCGTTAGTTTGACTTTTGTTGAGGGAATCAATGATCCTAGTGTCAATAGTCAAAAAGATGTTCAGATCGAAAATAACCCAAGGTTGACATCGATTCAAGGATTGAATGATTTGATCTATGCAGACGATAAGATATTTATCAGAAACAACCAAAACCTAACAATCTGCGATGTAGAAAGTATCTGTCGTTTCATCAATGATCCGAATATTGAAATCACTATTGAAAACAATGGATTTCCTTGTAATAGCCCTGATCAGATTAGTTCAGATTGTAATTCTTTGATTACAGATGTAGATTATGATAATTGTACAAGAGTAGTATCACTCGATATTTCTGAAACCTCAGGCAATAACAATGGCTTGATTGATATCTTTGACGAAGATGGAAAGATTATCTGCTCCATCAATGCCAATGGCAACAATCTTGGTAATACTGAGTTCAGCCTATTTGTTTCTTCTGTAGATCGTTATGATGATTTTAATAGACCGATGATGAGAAGGAATCTGACGATTACTTCTGATATGGATCCTATTGACGAAGTATCTGTTAGAATTTATTTTAAAGATTTCGAATTTGAAAGATTGAAATTTTTGGATCCTAATATTGAAGATTTGGCAGACTTGAAAGTAACCCCAGTGGATGCATTGTGTTCTGGGATTTTTGAAGGAAATCAAAGTGTTACTGCCAGCTCTGAATTTCAAGGCAATTACCTAAGTGATATAGACTTTTTTATAGAAACAGGTTTTGATGCTTTCGCAAATTTCTTTATTCATGGTCCCAATTCATTGGCGATTGATAGCGATGGAGATGGCTACGACTCAAGCATCGATTGCGATGATTCTGACGATTCAATAAATCCACTTGCAGTAGAAATTCCTGACAACGACATCGACGAAAATTGTGATGGGGTTCTTGGAATTACCGACTTAGACAATGATGGGTATGGCATCAATGAAGATTGCGATGATCTCAATGCTGCTATCAATCCAGGTGCGACAGAAATTTTGGACAATGATATTGACGAAGATTGTAATGGAATAAACGATGTGACAGATGCAGATGGTGATGGATTTGGTATAGAGCTAGATTGTGATGACAACGATCCAAATGTGAATCCGGATGCAACAGAAATAATCGATAACAACATTGATGAAGATTGTGATGGTATCATTGAGATTACTGATATAGACAACGATGGTTTTGGTATCAGTGAAGATTGCGATGACCTAAATTCAGCCATTAACCCAGGTGCGGTTGAAATACCAGACAACAATATTGATGAAGACTGCGATGGCGAATTAGGAATTACGGACGAAGATGAAGACGGGTTTGGCATCAATGAAGACTGTGATGACGCCGATGCAAATGTCTATCCGGGAGCAGTCGAAATTCCTGATAATGATATCGATGAAGATTGTGATGGAGAATTAGGAATTACGGACGAAGATGGAGATGGATTTGGAATCAATGAAGATTGTAATGACAGCGACCCTACCATTTATCCAGGTGCAGAAGAAATTGAAAACAATGGGATTGATGAGGATTGCGATGGAGGAGATCTTACTCCTGTAGTCGAATTAACCGAGCTAACCGTCAATGTATTTCCAAACCCAGCCAATGAGTTTATCTATATAGAATTTGACGGTCAAGAATTATTGCAAATTGCTTTGATAGATCTTCAAGGTAGAGTAATGATGAAAACTCAATTGGGTAGGTCTGATCAGATTGATCTAAAGGCTCTACAAGCTGGTACTTACATACTGAGGATATCGGATGATTCTACCACACAGAGTACCATGTTGTTTATAGATAATTAGTAATCAAGCGGCCCAATATGAATATTCTTTTGCTTGAAGCCTACTATGGAGGCAGTCACAAAAACTGGGCAGATCAATTAAAAAACCACAGTAAACATACTATTGAAATATTAGGACTTCCTGCTCGACATTGGAAATGGCGGATGGAAGGAGGAGCCATGGCATTAACAAAAATGCTATTGACCAAAAACGAAAAGCCTGATTTATTGATTGCAACCAGCATGCTGGACTACAGTTTCTTAAAAGCAAATCTTCCTCAAGATTGGCAAGATATTCCAGCCATCTATTACATGCACGAAAATCAGTTCACCTATCCTCAAAGCGAAAACGACACTGATACAAAAGCTGGTAGGGACTTTCATTACGGCATGATCCAATTTAAGAGTATGTTGAGTGCAGATCTGACTTGTTTCAATTCTGATTTTCATCGTGAAGTTTTTTTTGCAAAGTTGAAGGAACTTCTTGAACGATTGCCTGACTATGCGCCATTAGATGAAATGCAAGATCTTCGATCCAAAGCCATGACAATGCATTTAGGTATCCAAGATTCTCGCAGAAATAGAGTAGTGAATAATCGTCCTGTGATTTTGTGGAATCACCGTTGGGAATACGATAAGAATCCAGGTGCCTTTTTCAATTGTCTATACAAACTAAAAGAAGACGGAGAGGACTTTGATTTGATTGTCTTAGGAAGTAAGGGGAGGTCTTATCCAAAGATCTTTGATGAATCAAAAGTGCGATTGACCGAACACATTGTTCACTGGGGATATGCCGAAAGCAATGAAGCCTATCTCGACTTATTGAATCGGGCAGACATCATACCTGTCACTAGCAAACAAGAATTTTTTGGGATATCTATTTTAGAAGCAGTTTTGGCTGGCGTTACTCCTGTTTTTCCAAAACGACTCGTTTATCCTGAACACTTTGATCCAAAAAATTATCCAGATCTATTTTATAGTTCAGACCATGATTTGCTCCAACAGGTGAAAAATTTATTAAAGAATCCTGTTGAAGAATCCATTAAAAATGGTTTAATTGATAGAGCAAAAGAATACCTTTGGCAGCAGCAAATACAGCGCTACGACTTGATTTTTGAATCCATCGTTTGAATAAACCACTAAACATAGCAGTCAATGCAAGACTTCTCCTACCGGGGAGAATGGAAGGTATTTCAAGGTTTGCATGGGAAACCACCAAGCGCATAGTGCGCAACAATCCTCAACATACTTTTTATTTTATTTTTGATCGCTCCTATGATGAAAAATTGATCATTGCCAAAAACATCGTGCCGATTATAGTTGGTCCTCAAGCAAGACATCCTTGGTTGTGGTATTGGTGGTTTGAGTGGCGATTACCACGCTTATTCAAAAAGCACAACATCGATGTTTTTTATTCACCTGAATTTTATATCTCGCTCAGGGCAAATGTTCCTACAGTAATGGTAAGTCATGACATTGTATTTGAGACCTATCGAGATCAACTTCCTGCCTATCAACAGAAATATCTTGAAAAGAATAGTCCTCGTTTCCACAAAAGAGCAGATCGTATTGTTGCAGTTTCTGAATTTACCAAACAGGATATTGTTGAAAAATACGGAATCACTGCTTCTAAAATTTCGGTTGCTGGAAACGCTTGTCCTGATGGTTTTCAGCCGATTTCTATGGCGGACAAAAAATCAATGCAGGACAAGTACAGTGGATCATCACCTTATATTCTTTTTGTAGGTGCTATACATCCACGAAAAAATCTTCTTAGGATGATACAAGCCTTTGATCAATACAAGAAGAAGCATGATTCTGATCTTAAGTTTTTGGTGATTGGAAGGATGGCGTGGAAGTCAGCAGAAATAAAACAAGCCATCGAGAATACAGAAGATGTAGTTTATTATTCCAGGATTGAAGATGAGTTGAAACCAATGATGGCTGGGGCAGAGATGCTCATGTTTGTTTCATTGTTTGAAGGATTCGGAATTCCAATACTTGAAGGAATGAGCAGTGAAATTCCAGTGCTTACTTCCGATAGAACCAGTATGAAAGAAGTAGCTTCCGATGCCGCACTTTTGGCCAATCCAGAATCTATTGATGAAATTGCAAAAGGAATAAAGCGATTGATGGAGGACAAGCTTCTAGCAAAAAGTCTAGTAGAAAAAGGGAAAAAACGAGTACGTGAATTTAATTGGGATGATATTGCTTCAGAAGTGGAGAAACAAATATTTGCCTTGAGCAATAAATAATATTTACAACCGATCTTTCATCCAACTGATCATCTTGTTCATGACCTTATCTTTGTCATAATCTCTGGTAATCTCATGATAAGATTTCTCGAAATTAACGATCTCTTTATCCTCACTACCGGCTTTCTCATAAAACAATTCTGAACCTTGTGGTTCAATCAACTTGTCAGCGCCACCATACATGACCAACAATGGATGCGTGAAGTGGGGAAATTTTGATTCCATTTTCTTCATGATCTTAATCAATTCGGCACCAGTTCTTGCATGGGTTCCTTCTCTTAGGATCAATGGATCACTATCATAGGTTTTGACAACTTCTGGGTCTCTAGAGATAAAGCTACTGTCAATTTTTACAGTGCGTAATTTAGGAAGTATGGCACCCACAATACCAGAAACTTTTTGAAGGAGTGGGGCAATGTCACGACTGATTTTCATGGCAGCACCTGTCGTAACGACTCCTAGTAAGTTAGAAGGATTGAATTTGTGATCAATTAAAAAGTTGACAGACACCAATGCTCCAACACTGTGTCCATAGATAAATCCAGGCACTTCGTCATCCCAGTATTCGTTAAAAAAAGTTTGGCAATCACTGACAAAGTTTTCAAACCTTTCCATATATCCTCGAACACCTTCTGACTTTCCATGTCCACGCTGATCATAGGTATATACGCTAAATCCAGCTGCATTTAATCTAGCAGCTTCTGCCTCATAACGAGAAGAGTGTTCACCAAATCCATGTACCAAGTAAACATTGGCAATTGGATTTTTCAGTGCCCATGCTTGTGTGTAGAGCTTGTAGTTTTTTACACCTTGTATATGTGATTCAGAGTATGCCATTATTCAGGAGTTTCAGTATCTTCTTGAATAGTCTTGATCAGTCTTACAGTCTCGATTTTTGTATCACTGACCATTTCAAGTATAAACGTGAAATTGTCCATTTCTATGATGGCACCTGTTTCAGGAATGTTTCCTGAAGTCATTGTTATATATCCAGATAGTGTTTGATACTCACCTTCAGGCAGATTCAGCTTGTATTTGTCATTGATGAAATCAACTTCCAGTCTACCAGAGAAAACAAATTCATTGTCCGAAATTTTTTCATCTATAAATTCTTCCACATCGTGCTCATCATCAATTTCTCCAAAAATCTCTTCCAATATATCCTCCAAGGTGATGATACCAGCAGTACTACCGTATTCATCTACGACACAAGCAATGTTGGTTTCATTATTAATGAACTGTAACATCAGATCTTTGATGTTCATTGTCTCAGGAACATACGGAATTTCGAGCTTCATTGCTTTTACACTTTTGGGCTCGTTGAATAGTTGTTGATGATGAAGGTAGCCTTCTATGTTTTCGATGTCTCCATCGATGATCAATATTCTTGAGTGATTGGATTCCTTGATTACTTTGATGGCTTCTTCAATAGAGCTTTCCATATCAATGGCTACAATTTCTGTACGTGGAATCATAGCTTCTCTTACTTTCATGTTTTGTAATCCAAGCGCATTGGTCAATATCTCCTTGTCTATATTAACCAGATTCTCATCATCGATGGACTTGTCAATATAGTCTTCAAGATCCAATCTCGTCAACGCAATCTCTCCACCTTCAAGAGGAACTCTCACCACATACTTCAAAAGCAAATTGGATAAGCCTGTCATGAAGTATGTTGGAATAGCCAGTATCCATTTCAAGAATGCAAGCGGAAAAGTGAAAAAGTACAACATCTTATTGGCAAACAATCGAAAGAAAGTCTTCGGTAAAAATTCACCAAATATCAAAACAATCACCGTTGTAATCAATGTATAGATCAATAGTGAAAAACCTCCTTCTCCAAGTGCAGGAGCAATCAAAGGTTCCATTGCCTTGGTCATCAAGGTCGTAAAAGCAACCAATGAAATATTATTGCCCACCAACATCGTACTAATGAAATTGTCAGGCTTTTCAAAAAATCGCGCAAGGATATTTCCTCTTCTGGTCCCTTGGTCTTTCTTTACGGCAACACCAAGTCTATTAGCAGATACAAAAGCGATCTCTGAACCCGAGAAAAAAGCAGACAACAATAAGAAAATTAATATCCCAAAGAATAATGACATGCTGTTAAATTGTATAACAAAGTTACTTGATTTTGCTTAATTATTTAGAATCTTATCAAGTTCTAAAAACTTCGTGCCCGATACCTTTTTGTTCAGTTGGAATCTCTGAAACTCTTGTTTGGCTATAAATCCATAACCAAAGAGGGTATCGCCTCGTTGTGGCTGGGCAATTCGCACGTATTTGTTGGTATAAATCTCTCCAGTAAGCTCATTCCAGATCAATTCGTCTGTACTAAGCTCATCATCATTGGTATTATACAATTTGACATTTTGCTTCACATAAATCTGCTTGTCTTCATCTTTCCTAATGGCATAATCCGATTTAAGCCAAGAAATGATCTTTCCTTGATTGTCATAAAATTCAACAAGCACACCATCGGGAAATTCATCAATTGAATTTTTCTTCTCTACATACCTTTTGAGTGTAGGAGCCGTAATTTTAAGTTTGATCTTAGCCGAATCACTATACAGAATCTCCACATCCTTCGCTTGCTCTATTTTCAGGTCCCTATCTGTAAACAGTGCGTCTACTTCCTCTATAGAGTTGGAACAAGCTGCCATACTTAAGAGTAAAATACTACTAACTATATATGTTGTTAATTTCAAATCGCGGATTGTATTTATACAACTGCAAGATAGGCAGAAAACAGCTATGAATTTTGGGATTTAGGGATTGTTTAACTGGGATTTTTTGGGATTGCTAGAACTAGGATTTATAGGATTATGTGGATTTTAGGATTGTTAGAACTAGAATTTTTAGGATTATGGCATGTGTTTACATGAAGGAAAATAATTTCATTATAGAGTAAGGGAAATATTCGATGATGATGAAATCAGAAATAGGAGATCAGGTAAGTTATGATGTAATCGGCTGCGCAATGAGAGTGCATGCTACTCTTGGTCCAGGATTTATGGAGAAAATATATCAACGTTCCCTTGCCATAGAAATGAATCTGAAATACCTGAATTACATTCAAGAGAGGAACATCGAAATATTCTACGGCAAAACTCAAATAGGTATGCGACGCGTCGATTTCTTCGTAGAAGGCAGAATCCTTGTAGAAATTAAGTCAGTATCCAAACTAGATGACCTACACATTACCCAAACCATGAATTACTGCGAAGCTGCCAAACTACCGATTGGTCTCCTTATCAATTTCGGATCAAAAAGCCTAGAATACAGACGAATTTACAACATTAATCACCCCGAGAATAGAAAATCTTAATACACCCAAAATCTAATAATCCCATAATCAAATCCTAAAATCCTTCTATCCCCAAAATCCTAGTTTGCCTTCAATCCCATAATCCATCCATCCCATAAATCCTAGTTTGCCCATAATTCTAAAATCCCTCCATCCTAAAAATCCTAGTTGGTTGCGCTTCAATCCTAAAATCCATCCATCCCATAAATCCTAGTTTACCCATAATCCTAAAATCCCTCCATCCCAAAAATCCTAGTTCTAACAAATTCCCTACCTTCACACCTACATGGAAGTAAGAACCGTAAACGTAATACAATACCTAAAACCCCTCAGAGAAGGTGGTTCCCTGCCTGGTCTTGTGAAAGCAGACGATGATTTTCTTTATGTACTAAAATTCAGAGGCGCAGGGCAAGGGAAAAAAGCATTGATCGCCGAACTGATAGGGGGCATGTTGGCCAAATTGATAGGATTGAATATACCCGAATTAGTATTCATGAATTTGGATGATTCATTTAGTAAGACGGAACCAGATGAAGAGATTCAAGATTTATTAAAGTTTAGTGTAGGGCTTAACTTAGGCATGTCTTTTTTGTCGGGGGCGATCACCTATGACCCCTTGGTATCCATTGCGGATTCTATGTCCGCGTCTAAAGTGGTACTTCTTGATTCCTTGATCACCAACATCGATCGTACTGCCAAAAACACAAACCTCTTAAACTGGAACAAAGAATTGTGGTTGATTGACCATGGCGCAAGCTTATACTTTCACCACAATTGGAAAAATTGGGAAGGGCATTTGACACGCACATTCCCAAATATAAAAGACCATGTACTTTTGGAAAGGGCAGAGCATTTGCAAGAAGCTGCGGAGGAATTGAAAGCTCAGGTTACGAAAGAAAAACTGACGGAGATTGTTTCATTAATTCCTGAAGATTGGTTGACAGAAGAAACCAATATTTTTACACCAAAGGAAATGAGATCTGCTTATGTAGCATTCCTGATAAGTAAAATGGATAAAATGGATTTACTCGTTAAAGAAGCTTTGGATGCAAAATAAGGAGACATACGAGTATGCCATAATCCGTCTGGTCCCAAAGGTAGAACGTGAAGAGTTCATCAATATTGGTGTAATCCTCTTTTCAAAAAAGAAGAAGTTTTTGGAAATGAAATACCAACTAGATTCTACTAGGATACATACATTTTCTAATGAGGTAGATATTGAAGTAATCAATGATTATCTAAAAGCATGGCAATTAATCTGCGAGGGTAGTGACCAAGGAGGACGCATCGCAAAGCTCGAACAATCTTTCCGTTTCAGATGGTTGGCGGCTGCCAAAAGTACCATTGTACAGACATCACCAACTCATCCTGGATTATGTACTGATCCAGTTCAAACTTTAGAAAGTTTATTTGAGAGATTTGTGCTGTAATTAAAAGCTCACGCCTAAAGCAATATAATAGCCATAGAATTTAATGCTGGGAAGAGCTGGTACGCCGCTGAAATAGATTTCTTCTTTAAACAGCGGATTTGCGTTTATAAAAATACCGTATTTTAAACTAGGGACAATTTTTTTAAATTTATAGAACTCAGCACCCACCGACATGCTTCCGTTAAAGGTTAAGTTGTTGGTTTCTATTTCGTTTTCTAATGGAACCCCTTCAGGAAGTCCCCAACCTTCATATCCAACTTCATGTAGTTTTGAATATTGTTCCAGAATATTATTGTGTAAAAAGGAAGCTTCTAAATCTAAAAAATATCCCACGTTTTTTCTTTGGTATATAAAACGATTCGAAAGATCAATCCCAATAGAGGCTAAAATAATTTCTGACGTTAAAACATAGCTGTCAAAAAAATCAATAGGGGTTGTAATTTGTATTTGCGTTTCTAAGCGCTGCGCTTGGAGGCCAATAGATAGACGATTAAATTCACTTTGTAAAATTGTTCTTTTATACTGTAAGGCAAATCCATTTATATTGCTAGAATTGAATGGAAGTAAGTCTTGCATACTTCTGCGCGCTTCTTGATATGAGAAATTTATTTCATTCTTAAAATCAGTCGATTGGCCAATCAGTATTTGATTGAATAAAAAGAATAGAAGTGTTATCCGTAAAGCTGATTTCAAAATGGATTTTCTAAGCTGGCAAAAATTTCATGTAGTAATTGGTTGATTCCTGTCTTTAGAGTATCTAAAAGACTTATCAAACGTTGCACCCAAGCTAAAATTAGTAAATAACCTACCTGGCAACCGTCACCGAACCAGTAACATGCAAAATAACGTTATCGATAAACTCCACTTCCGCAATCCAAGCAAACACTGCTGGATCTACTAGAACTCCTTTGAACCTTCCATTCCATCCAACAGAAAAGTCGTTGACAGGTAGTCCCGTTCCTTCATAGACGAGATTACCCCAGCGATCATAAATTCGTAGAGAGTTAAAGGATCTAGTTTGTGGACCAAAACCCAAGGTAAAGATATCATTGTCACCATCTGCATCGGGGGTAAAAATAGTTGGACCATATACGGGTCTGAATATTTCTGTGGTGATGGTTATATTATCTCTTGCGATACATCCATTGGCATCCTGTATGGTTACAGTATACGTGGTCGTTCCTGGGGGAAACGAAGTAGGATTGAGACAATCAGAGCAATCAAGGCCTTCCGAAGGATCCCATGTGATGGTTACATTGGCATTCGGTGGTGTCAATATCGATTCGATATCGACACTAAAACCTAGGTCTATGGTCGTATCCTGTGTGATTATTTCTATATCCAATATTTCTGGCTCTTCGATTTCTACAATCGTTGTTGCCTCACAGCCTTTTATGTCAATCACAAAAAGTTCATAGCTACCTGCATCCAGATTCGTAAATAGAGGATTGGGTTGAAAATCATCATTATCGTTAATAGCATACTGATAAGAGGGTGATCCACTAATTCCTTGTACCTGCAAAGAACCCAATTGACCTTCACATAGAATTGGATTACCAAATCCAGTCAAAGATAGAGTGGAGGTATCCTGACAACAAGGCTCTATAAATTGTTCTAATATCTTAGTGACGGTACAACCCTTATCTGTAGTTACGGTCAATGATATAATTTTGTTACCAAATGATTCGTAAGTAATATTATGTGGACCAGGAGTATCTGCTGTAGTCATATCTGCTCCTACACCAAAAGTCCAATTCCATTCTGTTATCTGATCAGTGAGAGAATTTGATTGATCTGTAAAAGTTACAGATTTGTCACATTCAAATGCCTCAATCGCATCGATTTCAAAATCAACCTCTGGTCCTAAGAATGTTCCTGTACCTCCAAAGTCAATAGAAAAACCAAATCCTGATTGACTAAAGTTATTGATTAGAATTCCATAACTCACTCCTGAAACCATATCAAGCGGAGCAAGGAAATTATTATCACCTGGTTGGCAACCTGGAAGCTCAGTAAGATCTGTGTCTCCCGCCATCAATCCGGTATCTCCAAAACATGGCTCATTTAAGGCAGCACTTTGATTGCCAGTTTCACCAGATAGCATACATCTCAGTGCAATACGATTGGCACAATCCGTAAGTCCTCCTGGCAATTCATATACGATAAAGTCCAAGTCCTCCTCAGAGCTATTTGGATTATTTGGCGAAAGCGTAAATTCTAAAGTTCCTGATACATCACAAGTCCATGTATACCATACGGATGCATTCTCTGCACCATTGGCGCCTGAGTTATCAATACAAGGTCCTGTCATCTCATTAGGGTTGTTACCCACTGAGTCTAAATTTTCTATAATGAACCCAGTCTTATCACAAAGAACAACCGCATCTGGACAATCTGATTGTGGTGACGGTGTCGGTATAAACGATTCAAGGCATAAGTGAAAGTCACCCATATTATTGTCCCTAGCGTCTACACGGATATAATAAACCTCTCCAATGATCAAATCAGTAGTTGTTAATTCAACAATATCAGTACCAACACCAACGGATCCGCAACCCAATTCTATTAAGTTACTACATGGACCTGAGTAAATCGCCATGGAAGGATTGTTGACATTCCCAGGTGATCCATTTACTGCACCAAATAATTGTGCGAAAACACCAGGAGCAGTAGGAGTGAATGAAAACCATACATCATTACTTGCATCGTTAAACCAGCAGAAAGGGATAGGCTCGGGAGATTGAGTAGCACCTACATTGGAGAACTCACCCAACTCTGAACAATACTCAAATATATCACCTAAATGTGTTGCAAAATCACACTCATCATTACTAGCCTGACTAAATCCTAGAACAGGAATCAAAATAAAAATTATCTGAAATACTAATTTGTTCATTTGCCTATTTGATGTGTTGTTCAAATCACATATAAAATTAACCAAATCTACTGCCTCAATTGTATATGAAAGACCTTTAAATTCAAAAATAAGTTGCAGCAGACACTAGAATTACATCGTTTTTCCCTTTAATTCAGCTTTTTTCATGAATTATTAACATTATTCCGTTTTCTCTGATCATTTTTTCTTGCTATTGAATAACGAGCACGGACTGTATTTAGTTGCGAGAAATGTATCTTCACATCATGCTTTACATTGTCCCGACACCAGTTGGAAATTTAAAAGATTTTACTTTCAGAGCCATCGAGGTACTGAAGAATTCTGACCTGATTCTTGCTGAGGATACGCGTACTTCAGGGAGGTTACTAAAAGAGTATTCGATTGAAGCTAGCATGAAGTCCTTTCATATTCACAATGAACACAAAATGCTCGATGGTATTCTTGAAAAATTAAACGCTGGACTCACGATTTCATTGGTGAGTGATGCAGGTACCCCAGGAATTTCTGATCCAGGGTTTCTTCTTTGTAGAGCTGCTCGTGAAAACAATATCGAAATATCTTGTTTACCAGGTCCTACTGCTTTTGTTCCTGCATTAGTCAATGCTGGCTTGCCATGCGATCGATTTCATTTTGAAGGTTTTCTTCCGCACAAAAAGGGTAGACAGACCCGACTTAAATATCTTGCCTCACTAGAGGAAACTTTTGTGCTTTATGAATCGCCACACAGAATCATCAAAGCCATCGGACAACTTATAGAGTTTTGTGGGAATGATAGACCCGCTTCCATCTCACGAGAAATTTCTAAACTACACGAAGAAGTAATCAACGGAAGTTTATTGGAAATTAAAACAGCGCTTAAACAGAAGCCATCGATAAAAGGAGAATTTGTCGTTGTGGTAGGCGGAACCAATTCGTTGGCCAAAAACTAACTTTACTTTTTCTGGTATTTCTTGTTGACCAACAATAATCCAAAAGATTCACATCCATGTTTGGTATTCACCGCATGATGTGCCCCATGTGCTCTTAAAATCGTTCTGCTGTACTTGGAGTCTAAATGTTTAAACCACTTGAACCTCTTATGAATATAAACGTCGTGGATTAAGAAATAAGTAAGCCCATACAACGATATCCCAATCCCGATAAAAATAAGCCATATATAACCCTCAACAAAAGTTCCTATCATATAGGAAGCTGCGCTTGGGATCGCAAAAACGATAAAGAATAGATCATTTTTTTCCCAGAATCCTTCTTTTTCAAAGTGAGGTAGGTGATGGTCCGCATGCCACGACCAAAGAAAACCATGCATTACATATTTGTGTGTGAACCAAGCCACAAACTCCATTCCCACATAAGTGACCATGATTATTAAGAAATATTGCCAAAAAGCCATTACTACCGTTTCATTTAAAACACAAATTTAATCAAATTGTTTAATCTAAAACAACGCGATTTTCATCTTTGTTTTCCGATAGTCTCATCAATGGAATTTGGATAAAAAAGTCAGTACCGCTATTCTCCATGGATTCAAAATAGATTCGTCCATTGAAGGATTCTGCCATATTGGCTGCAATCGCCAACCCAAGTCCACTTCCTGAATTTTTAGTGGTGAATTTAGGAGTAAATATCTTGCTCTGCATCGCCTTAGGAATACCAGTTCCGTTGTCGCTGACCTTGATAATGGCATCATTTTCTTTTTTGTAAAGACTGATTTCTATTTCTCCCATCCTAGATTCTGGGATCGCTTCAATGGCATTTTTAACGATGTTATTCAATATCCTTACCAGCTGATTTTTATCGGCAAATACGATCATATCGTTGATAGGTTCGGACAATCTGATATTGATATCTTCTCTTTTCCTGAATAGGTCGTGCACAGATTCAACCACCTCATTCAAGACCACTTTTTCATTGCTTGCCTTTGGTAGCGTAGCAACGTTTGAAAACGCATCAGAAATATTAGATAAATTTTCTATTTGCTCCAGAAGTGTATTGGCAATTCGATCTACTTTTGCCTTATCTGGAATGATTCCTCCTTCTACTTGCTTTTGCAAATATTGGAGTGTGAGTTTCATCGGTGTCAATGGATTTTTAATTTCATGCGCCACCTGTCTCGCCATTTCTCTCCATGCCATATCTCTTTCGGTATGTGCGATCAAGTTCACACTATCCTCAAGCTTTCTCACCATAGCATTGTAGTTTTTTATCAACTCGGAAACCTCACCGGTTCCCGACCATTGTATCTCTTCATTTTCTTTACCCAATCGTAACTTCTTCATCTCTTTACTCAATCTAGAAAGAGGGTCAACAATTGATTTAGAAACAAATAGACCAAACGTGATAGCAATAATAAATAGGAACACGTACACATTCAGTATGCCTGCTATGAAATCATAGATACTCAACGACGCATTCTTTTGTTTATCAATACCAGATATGAGTGCATATTTCAGATTTTGATCCTTCAAGTTTAAGTAGGAATTATAACCTTCTTTGTCTATCAATTCACTCAAGGAGCCATCTCTATTTTCTTCTAAGTATTTCATGACCGATGTACTCAAGAAAGATGTTGATCCATTAATATTTATTCCTTCCTTGTTGAAAATCTGAAGAGCAAATGGATTGGCATTGTCTATAACTGACAATTCCTTTTTAATCTCGGATGGCTCAGAGTTGTTATTCTGAATCACATAATCAATTTGAGATCTGATCAAGTTCAAGTTGTTTTTCAATGATTGCCTTTCGCTTTCTTTAAAGTAGTTGTTAAGAAGTATGATGGTGATTGCTGCGATTCCTATGAATGAGATTACCGTAAGGATCAAATAACTAATCTGAATTCTTCTGGAAAAGCTTGATAAATAGTTTCCTCCCGGGAAAAACAATCTTGGCAATAGATTGATTTTTTTATGCAACATACTCAAGAAAAAATAACCAGTAATCCCAATGATAAAGACAAAGGAAAACAGCGTAATGGCTTTGATAAATCCTGGGATATCAAATTTCAAAACATGTAAATTCCCATTCGATTTATGATCGATAAAGTGTACTTGCGAATCTTTATAAAACGATTGTAATCCTATATCCTCGAATTCAGAAACTTCTTTCTTATAATATTCCGGTAAATCAACTATATCATATACCCGCGTAAGGTCTGTTTCAGATTCGTAATGACCATTGTGTATGTGCTCTTCTATCGACTGAATAGTACTGCTAAATTCACCAAAGTAAACTGCTCCGGATATGATGATAGAAAGAAAGACATTCCAGAGAATAGCCCATAACACAGGATTCTGTTTTCCTTCCGAAAATAAATCAACCAACAAGAAGTAAATGAAGATCGAAAGTAAAATTGGGATCAACGGAAAACTTTGTTGAATGAAATAGAAGCTGAAAATATGTATAAACGCAAGCAAAGAAAGCAACATCAAATACTTTTTGCCTTCTTTAAATTTTCTCTTTACAAAAATCCAATGTTGATGCATACTGATCAGATGAGCAAACATCAATATGACCAGAGATACAATCAGTGTAACATCCGATAAATTAATCTTACTCAATGACTCAAACGGATTTATAATTCCGATTTGCCTTGTCGTATCCCAAATACACAGATTGGCGATGAAATAGGGTGCAAGTATCGTCAGCCAATGAGAAAGAAGTCTCTTTGAATTGCTAAGATTTGAAAAACGGTATTCCTTCCTCCAGTAATACAGATTCACAAATAATACCCAAAAGGCAATAGGGAATTTCCAATCAAATTTAATATGCGATGCAACCAAAAAATAAACCCCCATGATGAATAAGATTCCTCCATACCATAATAGGGGAGAATATTTATCCGTATTTTTAAATGGCCAGATTAACAACAATAGGAGTGAACAGAAAAATGGAAAATACAACCAATTGGTTTTGCCTTTCAGTTCTCTCTGCTTTCCAGCAATAACAATTTGCTCATTCTCTAGATAGAGTGGTATGCCCTTGGCTTCCGGATCCACAATTTGATAGTGGTTCACCAGATTTCCGTATTCTTCAATTTTGGGATTTAAAATACCCTCGTCATCAAAAATTCCCAAACATCTTGTAATCTTGATAGGCCCTTCAAGTATCAATACATCACAGACCGTTTTACCAGTAATAGAATTTGATCGGTAAATGATAGAATCTTTGATCTCAACGATCAAGGATAATTTATTTTGCGTAAGCTCATTGTCTACTCGTAATTGAGCCGCATTGCCTTCTGATTCATTGGAAAGTACCAAGGGGAGAATTTTATTCTCCATATACCCTTGTTGAGAATCAATATAGTTAAGAATGGTGTTTGTCGGATCCTCATTCATTGACTTGATATCTGCATTCCTTTGCAAGTATAAATGCAGAGAAAGCGATAAAACCAAAATCGCCCAAATCCATATGTGCAGCTGCTTTTGCATCGAGACGAAATTAAGCAATTTAAATATTAAAGAAATTTATAATATGAATTATTTTAATATTTCAAGCCATTATCCATAAAAAAGCAGCAATTTTGCAATGTTCCACTCTATCGCTGCTCAATTTATTGAGGGGAGGAAAGTCCGGACAACGTAGAACACCGCACCATCTAACTGATGGACCATGGTAACATGGATAGATAGTGTCGCAGAAACTAAACTACCACATCTTGATGTGGAAAAGCTGAAAACGTGAGGTAAGAGCTCACGCTGGCAAGTGGCAACATTTGCTTGGGATAAACCTTGCGGGTTGAAATACCATGTATATCTTGGTTTCCTAGGAAAGGACTTGTTCGGTCCATCTGTCGTAGACAGGCCAAGAAGGGTAGGTAGTTCGATCTTGTCAGTGATGACAGGACTAGATAAATGATAGAGCTCGACAGAATCCGGCTTATCGGAACATTTTTAAAAACAAAAAGGGGATCAACATCTGATGTTAATCCCCTTTTTTATTTCTTTATTTTAACTCTTAGATACTCTCTGACTGAAATACTTCAAAGTCAAACAGCAATGTAAATCTCAATGTGTTATCTAATGGATTCTGTGTATTGCTTGTTGGTACTAAGTATGAAATATCAAATCCAAATACATTGTACTTCAGTCCAGCTCCAACTGTCAAGAACTGTCTGTCACCTTTCAATGGATGCTCAAAGTAGTATCCTGCTCTGACGGCAAACTGACGATCGTACCAGTATTCAACTCCTACAGAATATGAAATCTCTTGAAACTCTTCTCCGATGCCTCCTGGTGCATCTCCAAAGCTCCCTAAAATACCTGAGAACAATCCTTTTTCTCTGTAATCTGCAATCCCATTTTCATTTTCATCAAATTCTGGATTTTGGATTGGATTACCATCCTCATCAAAAATACTTGGCGAAATCGGAGTTGGTATCATCAACTTATTGATATCAAGTGCAAATGTAATCGTATTGTACTCATCAAAGTCCATTTCTAGTGCTGCTCCAATTCCCAAATTGGTAGGTATGAAGTCTCTCGTTGAGTTTCTAGTATAAGTAACTTTAGAACCAATATTAGAAATAGCAGCTCCTATCCTTAATCGGCTGTCATATAATCCTACCTGAACTCTATCATTGTAAGTGAATGATAAATCTGCTGCAAATGATGTCGCAGTTGTAATATCAATTCCATTTACCATTTGTCCTGTCGCAAGATCAGAAAGCATATATTTTGCTGAAAGTCCTGCAGAAAAGTTATTGGCCAATTTGGTCGTATAACCCAAAGCTACTTCCCATTCTCTTGGTTTCCCTTCACCTGTAATCATTCCTTGAAGATCAGTAAAGTTGATATCTCCTAGTGAAAAGAACCTGATAGCTCCTCCAAATGACTGTCTATCATCTATTTTCATGTACCCAGAAAGATAAATAAGATATACATCCGTCAGCCCGATATTAGACAACCAAGGTGTATACGTAAACGCCAATCCTCTTTCTTTTGAGGCGAATGGAAGTTTAGAAGTATTAAAATGGATCGCATTGGTGCCATTATCAGTGGCAATTCCTGTATCACCCATACTTCCTGCTGCTGCATCTGGTACAATTCTTAAGAAAGGCAATGCTCCTAAAATGGTGTTAGGTAGGCAATCTCCATTTGAATCAACAATACAACCCGGCCCTGGGTCAAATTGAGCTGAAACCTGTGAGGTCATGCCTAAAGTAAGAATTAAAGCAAAGATGCTTATGATTTTGTTCATTGTTAAACTTTATAATTCGTGCAAATATAAGTTATTATACTTTATTTTAATATCAGCAGCTTCTTAAAATCACTTTCCATTTCCAGTTCAGCAGCGCTGTCAAGCACTTTGACCTTGTAGAGATATACTCCTTTTGCCAAATTCGACCCATAATCATCAGTTCCATCCCAATGAATATCATCGGTTCGGAAGCCTTCAGCCAGCTGAGAGGTGGTGATTGATTTAACTAGTTTTCCTGATAAAGTGAAGATTGATATGTTTATATCAAGCATGGCACCGGCAAATTGGTGCTCAAAACTAAAGTTGGTTGACGTGGTAAAAGGATTTGGATAATTTAAAACATGCTCCAGGTTTGTATGATCTTTATCAACAACCCGAAACTCTAACTCTTTCTCAGTTGAATTATTGCACAGATCCCAGGCTTTTATTCTGATTTTATGCAATCCTGGTTCTAGTTGGCCAATAGGGTAACTTACTCTACCTCTATTGAAGTTATCCGTCTCAGATTCATACCAATCATTTAGCTTAATAGTCTTCGATTCATCATCATCTATAACGGCGGTTATATCATGTCCGATGCTTGTACTACTGATGTTAATTCCAAATTCATCCTCAAGATTCACAAGTAGTCTTGGACTCAGAGAAGTAATCCCTCCAGAGACAAAACTCTCATCGTTCATGAAAATATCCATTTCAGGACCTTCCTGATCAGTGATGTCTGTCGAATTGGAACCACCGATCGTAATTCCTGAATACAATCCTCCTGCATCTATTGAAACCTCATCCGTAGCATACATGCTTAATTTGCCAAATCCATAATTAAAATTGATTTCTTTTGGCAAAAGAAAGTCTATTGAAAATGACCCATTTACAACGGTGGCACTTCCTTTAAATAATATATTGTTTTGTAATTGGAAATTACGTATCTGACTTTTTTCAGGATTGTTTCCCAGTGTTTTAACATCAATGGGTTTGTCAAACAGGGTAACGAAAACCTTTCCATTAAACGCGCTCAACATCTGTTTAGCATCGTTTTCTATATGTCCTTTTAGGTTTACTTCTTGAAGTGCTCGTAGCGTATCAGCAGAAGAAGCTGTTATTGCCGATCCGTTAATTTCATCTAGGACTACATTGTGCTGCGGAGCATTTAATCTCATGGCAGGATCTCCAATTAAAGTAAATTTCCTAGCATTGGATTGCAGTGAGTCAACACCTGTATTTTTTCCTCTTCTCATGATTTCTCCAATACGCAGATAATCACCATCTTCCTTTTGAAATATATTTTCATACACTGATTCAGTAAGCCTCGCATTGTCCTGAGCATATACTGCTCTTGTGGTCGTAAACAAAGCTACGGCACCTCCATTTGGATTGAGCATCGCTTCTTCTCCAGCAGAGGTGATGGATGGATCATCATAGCTAGTAAATGAACATGTCGCCGTAATAATAATTGGCAATTTATTTATGTTGTCCCAGCTCCTAAGGTCATCTGCCAACAATACTCTTTCTTGTGCGAGACCACCTGGTCCTCCGTGTCCCAGATAATTGTAAACCAGCACTCCTTTGTTTACAGTTTCTAATATTTTAGCCTTTGCAGCAGGGTATCTTTCTCCTCCCGGTGTAGACTCTTGAAGAAATGCATCAAAATATATTTTCGATTGGTTAAATAGTGCAAATGAATCGTTCACCATCGTCGCAATATCATCAGCATCATTGATGTGGCGGTTATTATCTTCATCATCTGCTGAATATAAAATATTCAATTTCCAATCATTGTATTGAGTAGGAGAGGTGTCATAATGAATGATCTTATTTACCATATCCAAGGCTTCTTGACTGGATCTTGCAGGCAATCGTCCTACATTCAAGTCCAATGCCCCAGCAAAATTCTCTCCTTCATTTGGAGACAACATAGCAAAGTAATCGTCAAAAGGAAATCCTTCAACGGGACTTAACGATTCGGAAGTCTGGTACGATGGTACATAGTTGGTGCGTGGAAGATTTTCTACAATATCTCGGTAATCGTAACTAGAATCACCGAGCAGCATCATAAACTTTAGTGATTCATTTTGATTCTGCAGCACTCGTGCCATATCTCTGATAGCAGTTGGATCTTTTCGTCCACTTGCAAACTCGTTGTAAACATGATTTATATCTACCATTTCGATTCGCAATGCATCAATGTTTGACCGGTGTTCTGCAAACAAATCTGCAGCTTCCTTGAAGTCTTTGTGGTAGACAATTAAATAGTCAAAATTGTTAAGTCCTTTGATATTTTGATTGGCTACTTCTGAGACAAATTCTGGTGATGGGAAACTTCCACTTTCGTCAAATATTCTAAATGTCTTTACTCTATTATCTGTGTTGAAATGAAATTTATTCCCTTCTACACCGCAACTTCTTGTTTCGCTAAAATCAGTAACATCCCAAAGTTGCTTTTGGCCTAATCCATTAAGTGTCCAACCAGCAGATGAATTGTTTTTTGAATCTACATGGTACAAAAGTTCGTTGTTGTCTAACCCGATTTCCTCTTCGGTTACAATCTGGATGAAATCCAACCAAGCTTTGTCTGTTGATTCACTTGGTTTATAACTTATGGTGATCGAAGGTGCAGGGTCAAGATCCAAAGATTCTGAAAGTGTTCTGGAATTGGCAAACCTCGCTTCTCCATTTCCAAGATTAGTACTTGAAAGAAAACTGGTAAAGGTTTGACCATCAATATTGTATTCTACCGTTGTTTGACTCGCCGATCTACCAGCAAAGACTGCACGTACATCTGAGTTTGTGCCAGGTAGTGGATTTACTTCTGTAAAATATTGAGAAAAGTCTTGATCCCATTGATTGGCAAATGCTTCACCAAACCATTGCTGACCGGATCCGTGTGTTCCAGGATTGCTACCTAAAAGATTTTCTTTTTCAATTTCATGTCGGTGAATGATGGTTCGACTGATTAAATCTCTTTCTGAAGAACCTAAAGATTGCTGATTCTGAATTCGCTTTCCAGTTTCTTCGTTGAATTTGATGTATATGTAATTACTCTGATCATAAATATTTGCGGTAAGCGCCACAATATCACCATCAAGTTCATAATTCTCAGGTCCAGGAACATAAAAGTAGATTCTATCCGAATCATCAAAACTTCCATCTCCGCTCCCAGTAACATACAAAGGGATTTCTATAGGGTCATTGATTGTGCTTTTTGAATTTAATCTAGGAAGGGTCCCTCCGCCGCCACAGAAGATTTGAATCCTATTAGGATCTATATTGTTAACAATATCTCCCATATTGGTGTTAATAAAGGCTGGAGAAATAGAGTAAATTCCTGATTCCGGTACGGATAACTTATAAATTGTCCCGGAACTCAAATTTGATTGAGATAATAACGGGGTAGTGACCAAAGAAAAGGTAACGAGGCAAAATAAAAGTGTAAGTTTAAGCGCTATGTTCATATTAGAATTGATAACTTTCGATTTATGTTACTAAAACGTTAATGGTGGTTTGGTATTGCGAGCTACAATAATATTTTAAATTAGTAAAAACCTAAGACTTGAAGAAGACGAAATATTTGTTTTTAGCCCTATTTTTAATGCTGTTACAGTATTCCTCTGCCCAAGATTTGGTCTTTTCCCAATTTTACAATGCTCCTTTAGTCATAAATCCTGCCTTTGCAGGTAATTCGACGGCTGCTCAATTTTCAGGCAATTATAGATTACAATGGCCTGGTATCAGTTCAGCGTATGAGTCATTTGCACTCGGTTATAACCAGTTCTTCAGAGATATTAACAGCGGACTAGGTCTTTCGGTTGTGTCCGATAGCGCTGGAGATGGAGCTTTACAGCATCTTTCGATTGGAGGCACTTATATGTACAAGGTAGTATTAAGGGGTGAATATCAATTAAAAATAGGGGTTGAGGCTGCTTTTGGTCAAAATAGACTCGATTGGAATAAATTGCAATTTGGGGATCAATTATCAGCTGCAGGCCAAATTATTAGCCCTACCGAAGAATCTGTACCAGAAAACTTCAATAAAAGCTACCTAGATGTATCAACCGGATTTCTAGTTTACAACAAGAGCTGGTTCGCCGGATTAACATTAAAACACCTAAATACGCCCGATAATGGCTTTATTTCCTCTAATTCGCTTACAAGAGTAGGGTTACCTTTGCTATGGAATGCACATGTTGGATATCAATATTTGATCTCTCCTGGCAATAAACAAACCAAACCATCGTTTGTATCTCCAAGTCTTTTAGTGGCGAATCAAGCAGATTTCTGGCAAGTGAATGCAGGAGGATATGTTCAGCTGAAATCCCTTATTTTAGGGGCTTATTTTAGACATACACTCAATAATTCTGATGCCGTTATTTTAGCTCTAGGAGTAAATTTAGATCCATTGAAAATCACTTACAGCTATGACTTGACTGTTTCTGGTTTGGGAGCTTCCACGGGAGGAAGTCATGAAATGGGAGTAGTTTACACTTTGCCAAATAAAAGACAAGAATCTAATATTAATGATTGCTTCATGTTATTCCGCTAAATTTAGGCATAAGGTGGTATGATTTGTGGTGTAATTATTGTTTAGTTTTATTATATTTGGCAGGCAATTAACAAAAAACTTGGAAATGAGACACGATCTAAAATCTATCCTCTTTTTTCTCTCTGTAATCGTAATGTTTTCAGCATGTAAGCAGACAAATGAAACGTCTTCTGCAACAGGTTGGGAATACAATAACCCAGAATGGGGTGGTTTTGAGAAACTAGATTATGAAGGACAAGCAACGGGACCCAACCTAGTACTTATTGAAGGTGGTACTTTTACTATGGGTACAGTGCAAGAGGATGTATCCTACGAATGGAATAATGTGCCACGTAGAGTAACAGTTTCTTCATTCTATATGGATGAGACTGAAGTTAGCAACATCAACTGGAAAGAGTATGTTACTTGGAACAGAAGAACTTATCAAGCATACCCACAAGTATGGAGAAATGCACTTCCTGATACATTAGTATGGAGAGAAGAGCTTTCTTATAACGAACCATTGGTTGAAACATATTACCGTCACCCTAGCTACGATGACTATCCAGTAGTAGGTGTTTCTTGGTTACAGGCTACTGAGTTCTGTAAGTGGAGAAGTGATAGAGTTAACGAAATGATTCTTATCAATAGAGGAATCCTTAATCAAAATACAAATGAGCAAATTGACAGCGAAAGCTTCAATACTGGTGCTTACCTGAATGGTCAGTACCAAGGTTCAGTAAGAGAAAATCTTCAAGACCTTAATTCTGGTGGTGAAAGACCTGTTAAGTTTGAAGATGGTATCCTACTTCCTGAATATAGACTTCCTACAGAAGCTGAATGGGAGTATGCTGCACTTGCACTTCAAGGAAACCAATCAGCTTCTTCTGATGAGGTAATCACAGACAGAAGATATTATCCTTGGGAAGGAAATACAGCTAGATATAGAGTGAATGACAAATACCAAGGTAAGATCCTTGCCAACTTTAAAAGAGGAAGAGGAGATTACATGGGTATGGCTGGAGCCTTAAACGATAAAGCTTCAGGTCCTGGTCCTACAAGACAATATCTTCCTAATGATTTTGGTCTATTCAATATGGCTGGAAACGTAAATGAATGGTGTGCTGACGTATACAGACCATTGACTAGTGCTACGCTTTCAGATCCTGAAAACCAAGACCTTAATCCTTTTAGAGGAAACGTCTTTACAGAAATGGAAAGAGATGAAAATGGACAACCAGTTGAAAAAGATAGTTTGGGTAGATTGAGATTCAAACAAGTTGAAGATGATACTGTAGGTTACAGAGAAAACTATAGAAAAGGAGATGTTAGAGATTATCAAGATGGTGATGAAGAGGATTTTGTAAAATATGGATACGGAGAATGGACTTTGATTAGTAACGAATCAAGAGTAATAAAAGGAGGATCATGGGAAGATAGACTTTTCTGGTTATCACCTGGTTGCAGAAGATTCAAGCATGAAGCTAAAAGCGATAGAGACTTAGGTTTTAGATGTGCGATGATTAGAGTAGGTGGAGAGACTGGAAATGATGATATGGGAGGAAATGATTTTGGACAGAGTGGAAGTTCAGGTAAGAAAAGAAAGTATTAATAAATACAAGTAATAAATTTAAAATAGTCTCTGCTTTTGTAGAGACTATTTTTTTTGCATACAATTCAATGATGATGAACATTGATCATATTTATAATTGTTTCCTTGAGTCAGATGGCATAAGCACTGATTCAAGATCCATTCGCTCAGGGCAAATGTTTTTTGCTTTGAGTGGTACCAACTTCAATGGGAATAAGTTTGCCTTGAGCGCACACGAAAAAGGAGCCAAGTATCTTATTGTCGATGAGAAAGTGGAAATTGAAGGAGCGAGTATCATTCAGGTGGATAATGCGTTGCAATGCCTTCAAGAATTGGCTCAGTATCATAGAAAGCAGCTCGCCACACCAATTATTGCAATAACAGGGAGTAATGGAAAAACAACCACAAAAGAGCTTTGTCATGCCGTTCTATCTACCCAATATAACTGTCATTACACCAAAGGCAATTTAAACAACCATATCGGTGTACCATTGACCTTGTTGGAGTTAAACGAAAAACATGAATTGGCAATTGTAGAAATGGGTGCCAATCATCTGAATGAAATATATCCACTCTGCCAAATTGCAAAACCTGATTATGGCCTAATCACGAATATTGGTAAAGCACACTTGGAAGGATTTGGATCACTAGAAGGAGTGAAAAAAGGCAAAGGAGAATTATTTGACTACCTAAAAGAAAAAGGGGGGACAATATTTTTTAATGGCGAAGATGAAAAATTAAAGGATCTTGCAGGAGACTACGAAAAGTCTATAAAATATTTTCCTTCTGGCATAACTCCCTTTCTATCAAACAAGGGATTGTTGAGTTTTAGGTGGAATGAAATAGAGGTTTTCACCAATTTAACTGGAGAATACAATCTATATAATATTGCTGCTGCTATATTCCTAGGCACATACTTTAAAATTGAAACTAAGAAAATAGAAGATGCAATTTCAGAGTATGTCCCAACAAACAATAGATCTCAAATTTTATCTCAAAATGGGGTAGAATATTTTCTGGATGCATACAATGCCAATCCGTCGAGCATGAAATTAAGTATTGATAGCTTTCTATCTATTGAAGGTGAAAATAAAGTGTTGATACTTGGTGATATGTTGGAGCTTGGTGACGTTTCCAATATGGAGCATCAAGCCATTGTGAATCATTTGCTCCAACAAGATTTTAAATCGGGCTACCTTGTAGGTAACGAATTTGGTGTATGCGATTTTGGTAGTGACCATAGAATACAACACTGCCAAAGCGTTGATGAATTAAAAATTCACTTGAAATCTTCTCCCTTGGTAAAAGACACAAAAGTTTTACTCAAAGGATCTAGGGGTATAGGTCTTGAGAAATTATTGAATTAACTCAAGCAATACTTATACAGTCTATCCGGAATGTTTCCTTCTTTAGATTGTATGAAATCTTCATGCAGGCAAGGGAAATATTCTGTGTTTTCGCCATACTTCATCCACCATCTTCCTGAACGCTGGCCCTTAAGGAAAGTCAACGGTTCTTCAAAGTATTCCGAATTGATGACATAACTAATGTGCTCATCTTCAGCTGGCGATTCGTAATTTAAGTTCAACAATCCTTCTAAGTAGTACCAAGCCATCGTAGAGACACAAGCGGCATATTCCTTTGCGATATTTCCAAAGGCAAACTGAGGTTGTAAATTTGGAAAATGGGCGATCCGCATGTTAGGAGTAATCCCAGCATATCGGCTTATTTGAGAAGCTTCTTCTAATGTTAAACCAACAATATTGTTTGCTTCTATTCCGAGGTCTGCCTGCTTAATCGCACTTAAGTCAAATGAAATATTTGAACAGGTTCTCATCAAAGGCTCTACCATCATTGAGTTTTTTCTAAGCTCACCCAGGGAGATGTTTTGATATTCATCGATTTGGTTATAGTCTTTCAACTTGGCCAAATGTCTTTGATAACCTATAAATTTTTTCATTTCATTTCTATGTCCTGCATCGAGAATTTTGCTGACTACAGCAGTCGATTTAGAAAAGGATAGGGGAGCTCCTCCTATCACTATCAAAGGTATCTGACTTGAAAGTTTTTCAAGATTTTTTACGAGATTATCAGACTTTGCCACCAGCCCAAAGTCAATTACCGGAAGTTGGAAGTGATCTCCAAACAAGTAAAAGTTGTTTCTAAAGGCAGTTAAGCTCTTCTCATCGATGCCCACAATTCCCAATTGATAATCAGCAACATTATGAAGATTTTGATCGTAGAAGGTCAGGTTTTCGAAAATTGAACCTGAATTACTTTGGTTTAGCGTATGTTCGTCGAACATCAATGATTTCAAAAAATACATCGTATTAAATATTTTGGTAAATTATATAACTAAGATATATAATGAGTTATATATTACAAAATAATTTAATACAATATGCGTTTTAAATCTTTTAGCCATAGATGGTTGGTGATATTTACCAATTTTTGACCGTTAAAAATTTGTCATCTATTTTACCAATTGAGTTAAAAAAAGAAATATTGACATATTTTATAAAACTTAGGATTAAATTTACAATTCAACGAAATTACCCTTATTAGAAGTAAGCTAAGAATACGCATTAAACTTAGTTGAACCTCTAATTATTAATATTTTACATATTATATATTATTTTAATTTGTTTGAAATGATATATAATGTAGATTTGTTTTAAAATGTACACCTATGACTACTAAAAGGATTTTCCTTTTGGCGTGTGTATGCATGACTATGACACTTGCATATGGCCAGGAAGAAGAAAATGCCGAAATTCAAGAAGTGATGAACGACACTTGGAAGACGGCAAAGATTACTGACGAAATGACTCGTGACTCCGATCAAAACAAGGAGTGGCGAATGGGTCAGTACAAGTACTCAGCAAAACCAAAAGACGCTATCGAGATCGGAATCAAAGGAGGTCACTTCTTTATTGATGGCGATGTAGATAGAGAAATCCCTGCAGGATGGGGTGTTGGTTTACATATGAGGAAAGCACTTCATTACGTTTTTTCAATTAAAGGCGAATTATTTTATGGAAAAGCAAGAGGATTGGATCCTCAACCTTCTTCACAAAACCTGATACCTGAGAACTTCGGTAACGGAGTATTTGCAGGATATGGACCTGCCAATCCATGGTTTTTTAGCCATGAAACAACATACATTGCCGCTACACTTGAAGGTGTTGTGAATATCGGAAACTTATTATTCCACCAAGAGAGAAATAAGTGGAACTGGTACGCTGCAATGGGAGTAGGACTAGATACACATCAGACAATGCTTGATCTAAGAGATGGCAATGGTGAATTGTACAACAATCTAGTTACTTTGGTAGATTGGGATTTTCAAAAATTCAATACCCAAGCAGGTAGAGTTGAAATTAAAGATAACTTAAGACAAGTATACGATGGAGTCTACGAAACTGAAGGACCTCAAAAAGCGGGTATTTTCAGGATTGGAGATGAAACCAATATACATGTAGTTAGTACAGTTTCTTCTGGTGTTTCTAGAAAAATAAACAAAAGAATCAACGTTGGACTTGAATGGAAAGTGATGTTGAGTGACAATGATTTTCTAGATGGTCAGAAGTACAGAACTGCATCTGATCAAACCAACAATGTAGATATTGCTCACTTTACAAATTTGACAATAGGAATAAATACTGGAAACTTTGATAAGAGAACTGAACCATTGTACTGGTTGAATCCTCTTGATAGCGCATTTGATGATATTGCTTCTCTAAAGCAACGTCCGCAACTAGACCTTACGGATGACGACAATGATGGGGTGATTGATATGTTGGATCAAGAATTAGATACTCCTGAAGGATGTGCGGTTGATACTAGAGGTATTTTATTGGACAGTGACGGTGACGGTCTTCCTGATTGCAAGGATTTAGAACCTTATTCTCCTCCTGGTTTGGAGATTGATGAATCAGGTGTAGCGCTCGGAGCTGGATGCTGTATTACTGAGGACGAAGTAGCAGAAATGATTGATACTAAAGTAGAGCCGATCTCAGAAAATGTGAAAACTATTGAAACGATTGTAAATCCAGGTGGTGGATCTTTAAGTGGAGGCATCAATGGTGGGTCAATAAGTGGATCTTCAAGTGGGTCAACAGGTGGATCATATACTGGTGGCACGTATAGTGGTGGAAATGTGAATTATGCAAGATCAGGATGTGGTCAATGGTTTTTACCAATGATACATTTTGATAATAATAGATCTACAATCAAAACTGAATACTTTAGTCATTTACATCATGTAGCTCAGGTTCTTGAAAAATGTCCTGAAATATGTGTTGTTGCTCATGGTCATACTGATAGCAAGAGTACCAATGATTATAATAAAGTACTTTCATACAAGAGATCAAAAGAATCTATTGAGTACCTAGTGGAAAACTACAACATCGATAGATCAAGATTAAAGTTAATGTATGGTGGAGAAGAAAGTCCTCTAGGTGGAGTAAATGGAACACACTACATGAACAGAAGAGTTGAATTTAGAACTTGTGATGCCAATGATTTTGATATGGCAGAACCAGTTGTAACAGATGGAAGTGGTACACCAATCCAAAGTGGTGAGGTAATCAACAACTATAGTAATGGGAATAAGAATTCTGGTTACTAATATTGAACAATAAATTTTTGTTAAAAAGGAGCTTTCCATTCGGAAGCTCCTTTTTTTTGTCTTGTATTTTACATTATCCGCCACCAATCCATTGATGGTAGTGTTTTTGAAACATTAATGATATGACTGTGTAGGGCATTCAATGACGCACAGTTTACAATGTTATTTATATTTGCATAATAGATTTCACGTCCTTTCATCCCTTGCCCCAGGGATTTTATAAAACCCAGTTCAACACTTTTTTAAGCATAATTTTCAACCCTTTCTGAACATTGAAATTTAGAAAGATGCTTAAAAAAATATATACCATTTTATTCACAGTACTATGTTTGAACGCCATGGTAAGCCAAGAATGTCCTATAATTAATGATAATGGTTCATTTGAAGATAAGATTTATGTCTTAGGCGGAGAAGCCAACATAGGCATCACAACAGGGCAAATACAAAATTGGTATGCAAGTCACGGTACGGTTGACTATGTTACTGCAGATTGGAATTATTACGGCATAGATGGCATTAATTCAATTGCTGGTCATATGTGCTATGGTCATAGAGAAACTCATAATCACAGTGAAGGAATGTATACATCAGCAAAGATTTATGGAGATGATGATTTATTGTATACCTTGAAATTAGAATACGCTACAGTATGTGATGCTACCAACAATGGATTTTTGAATATCGCTCTGAACAGTAATCTCACTTCAGATGGGCATAACAATTTTCAGTACCCAACGGCAGAAGCTTATCCAGAGGTGTTTCAAGAAATTCAAGCAATTGATAGAATGGAACTAATGCCATCAGCAGTTATGGTAAATGGATCTTACTCAAAATATGAAATCTCATTTGTGCCAAACAATGATTACGAACAGATATGGTTGTTTACAGAGTATCAATATGAACAAGAAGAGTTTGTAAATTGTGGTATTATGGTTGACGAGGTGGAGCTCACAGCTACTACAACCGCATTGAAAGGCATACGAGCTGAAGAATTATCTTCAGGAACCTTTAATCTAATCCCTGAGTTTTCCAAAGAGCTAAATGTTGTTGCATATAATTGGTCAGTGAACCATCAAAATGTAGGAATAGAGGATATGTTGAATTACGATTTCTCTCAAGACGTCTACACGGTTTGTTTAGATATTATTGATGCAAGAGGGGCTTGCGGATCTACCTGTACAGAATTGGATTTAACAATAAAAGAAGATGAAGGAGAGGAGACAACATGTACCTATAACACCTGTCTCGATGCAGGTGGATTACCCAATATTGTAAGCTTTGAATATTTATCTGACGATGGAGAACATTTTGTTATTGATAAAAATACTGATGGTTTCTTCTTTCCTTATTGTCATGGTTCAGAAAGTATGTGTAGTGGTGGTGAATCAGAGCTAAGTTTATTTGTTGAAGACCTTAATGCATACTTTAATAACATGGACTTGGAGGTTAAGATTTCAATAGGAGGGAGTGAAGACCTTTTCGATTCTTTTTGTAGATCCATGGGATTAAGCATTGAATCTTCGAGCCTTGTGCCTAAGGCCGTTTTCATTGATGATTTTGCATCCGATCAAGCGTTCATTACTACGGCAGAATTTAAACTCGATCCAAGTAGTTGTAGTACTGGAGTTGCAAATAAGGAAGAAGAACTTGATTATGCTTTGGTTCAAGACGAAAAACCCTCGCGAGATATATTCGAGGTAAATCCTATTGTTTACGGCAATCAACTTGTTATTTCTGATAAAGTTGAATTTGATGAAAATCTTATTTCAAAAGTTGGAATATATTCTACCTCTGGAAACCTTGTTCTATCAATTGATAATTATGTACCAGGTGATGAGATTATTTTGGATGGTTTGCCTTTAGGAATGTATGCGATCAATATCATGAATAAAAAATACCAACAAGCTGGATTCTTCTTTTTCGGAGGTTTATAAAGATTTTAAATAAAATTTTAAGTAACAAGGAGCTTTCTTTTAGGAGGCTCCTTTTTTTATTTCCATAATCGATTATTAAAATGTGTTTTTGATTATTGTAGTATTATCGTAAGTAATGTGCAATGAATTTGTATAGCTATTTTATATGCTGTACGAACTTATTTACATCTAAGCTAGATAGTAGAATTTATGTAACTAGCTCGAGGTGTCTTTGTAACGTGTTGTGGCTGTTATTGGATTAAATCTGCCTGTACCTTTAGGTTCTAGTTAAACCCATATGACTTTTCATTAAAATATAGCCTATCTCTCGTATTGGTTTCTTTTGAAATTATTACAAGATGAAGTTTTGAAATTTCCGGACACTAAAACCTACAAGGATGTTGAAAATATTAATCACGAATACAATTATACTTTTTTGCTTCAACATTACTTTGGGTCAAGACTGTCCTGTCATAAATGAAAACGGCTCGTTTGAAAATCTAATTTATATACCAGGAGGTGAACCAAGCATGGGTATTACAACAGGTCAAATAGACAATTGGGAAGCAAGTCACGGAACAGTTGATTATGTTACTTCTGAATGGAATTGGTATGGAATGGATGGGTTAGTGTCTAACGCAGGTCATATGTGTTATGGTAATAGAACTGCACATGATCACAGTGAAGGAATGTTCACATCCGCAAAGATTTATGGTGATGATGATTTACTGTATACTTTAAAGTTAGATTATGCAACTGTTTGTGAAGCAGCGAATAATGGATTTTTGAACATTGCTTTAAATAATAATCTCCAAAGTGATGACTTCAATTATTTTCAGTACCCAACAGCTGAAGTATTTCCTGAGGTTTTTCAAGATATCCAACCAGTGGATAGATTCGAATTAACACCCGACGTAAATTTGGTTAATGGTGAATTTTCAAAATACGAAATCGCATTTGTCCCATCAAAGGATTATGAACAAATTTGGTTCTTTACAGAATATCAATACGAAGATGAAGAGATAATTAATTGTGGTATCATGATAGACGACGTTGAGCTCACAGCTACAACTTCTGCTCTTATCGGAATCAATGTTGATGATGATTCTGGAAGCTATCTGTTAACACCGAAATGTACCAAAGAGCTTGATATCGTTTCATACAACTGGACCATAAATCAGACCACAGTCAGTTCAAGTGAAGATTTGTCCTATGATTTTAAAGCGGAATTGTATACAGTTTGCCTAGATATTGTTGACGCAAGAAAAGCATGCGGGTCTACTTGTATTGAATTAGATTTGTCTGAGATTGCTGAAGAAAATACAAGTGATGAAAGTTGTACATACTGCGCATGTTTAGATGCAGGGGGACTGCCTAACTTGGTGGGCTTTCAGTATTTGACGTCGGATGGCCAAGTAGTTGAACTTGATGAGAATACAGAAGGATTTTTCTTTCCATATTGTGATGGAACATCCGGTATGTGTGATGGTAGTGAGTCAGAAATAGGTTTATTCCTTGAAGATTTAAATACTTATTTCACCAATAATGGCATCAATGCAATTGCGAAAACAGGAGATGAGGAAGATGTCATGGATTCGTTTTGTAGGTCTACAGCATTCACTATAGAATCTGCAGATATCATTCCATTGTCATTTTTTATTGATGACTTTTCTTCAAATCAGGCTCTAATTACCATTGCAGAATTTCAATTCAATCCAAACAACTGTTCTTCAGCTTTTGAGGACAAAGAAGATGACCAATTCAATGCATTGGTAGATAATGAAATTGAGCCAATGTATGATGTTGTATTTGAAAAAGTAACTTACTCAATTCAACCAATTGTTTTTGAAAACAATTTAATACTTAAAGCTGAGATTGAAATAGAAGATACGCTTGTTTCATTTGGAGGGATATACAATACAGCTGGACAGTTGGTTGTCCCATTAGAAAGTTACAGGCAAGGAGATGATATCAATCTAAGTGGATTGCCTGATGGAATGTATGCGATCAATTTGGTAAATAAAAAATACCAGCAATCAGGTCTTTTCTTTGTTGGCAGTAAGTAGTATCAATAATATTCATTTAAAAAGGGTCATCTGAAACTTCAGATGACCCTTTTTATTTTATATGTTATTTGTAATTACGCAAACATTCTAATTGGGTTTTCCAATACAAATTTTAGACTCTGCAAAAATTTGGCTCCAGTTACTCCGTCAACAATTCTATGATCGCAAGACAAAGTTACTTTCATTAAATTTCCAACGGCAAGCTGTCCATCTTTTACAATAGGTTTTTGAACAATAGAGCCTACAGCAAGGATACAGGCATCTGGTGGATTGATAATCGCTGTAAATTCGTCTATATCAAACATACCAAGGTTACTAATAGTGAATGTGTTCCCTTGCATATCAGCCGGCTGTATTTTTTTATCCCTAGCTTTCTTCGCCAATGCTTTAACTTGCGCATTGATCATTGGTAAACTCAATCTATCTACATTTCTGACTACAGGAACAACCAAGCCATCTTCAATAGCAACAGCAACACCAATATTAATGTCAGTGTGAATGGTAATTTTATCTCCATGCCATGAAGCATTAACATCTGGATTCTTCCTTAGTGCATATGCAGATGCCTTTACAATCATATCATTAAATGATACCTTAACACCTTCTTCTTCATTAATGGCTTTCCTTGCTTGGATAGCAGTATCCATATTTATCTCGCTTGTCAAATAGAAGTGAGGAGCTGTAAATTTACTTTCACCCAATCTTCTCGCAATTGTTTTTCTCATCTGAGATACTGGGTTATCCCCATAATTTACTCCCGGCAACAATGCCATACCTACACCTCCAGAAGGTGCTCCTCCGTGTGCAGAGTAATTTTCAACATCTCGTTTGATTATTCTACCATTTTCTCCAGAACCAGTTACATAGGAAAGATTGATTCCTCTTTCTTCCGCCATTTTTCTAGCTAATGGACTTGCTTTGGTTTCTCCAGTATACTCAGCAACCGGCGCAGTTGCTTGAGGAGTATGCACAGGAGCAGCAGGTGTTGCAGCAGCCGGTGTAGGAGATGGGCTAGGAGATGGGCTAGGTGTTGAAGTACTTGATTCTTCCTTTGCAGGTGCAGGGTTATTTGCTTCTGCTTCCTTTAGAAGTGCTTGTACATCATCGTCCTTACTACCAATTATAGCAATTATGCCGTCAACAGGTACTGGGCCCTCTTTGATTCCTACATATATTAAGGTACCAGAATGAAAACTTTCAAGGTCCATAGTTGCCTTATCTGTTTCAACTTCTGCGAGTACATCACCCACGCTTACTGGATCTCCCTCATTTTTAAGCCATGATACAATGTTTCCTTCTTCCATGGTATCACTCAATCGAGGCATTCTTATAATCTCAGCCATTTCTTTCTTTTTAAATTAAGCACCAAAAATACTACTTAAGCCGAAAAAGCTGCTATTATACCTTATAATTATGACCTTGATTCTCAGATACTTCCTTAATTTTGTTTCATGAAATTTTCTTCAACTTTGTTAGAAGAGGCTGTCAATGCCTTTAGTAAGTTACCTGGTGTAGGTAGAAAGTCCGCTTTAAGGATGGTTCTTCACCTAATTAAGGATCAAACACAGAAAAGCGAAAAGATAATCCAAAGTCTTCTTGAGCTCAATGACAAACTAAAAACATGTAAAAAGTGCTTTAATTACAGTGATGAAGAAGTCTGTAATATCTGTATCGACCAGCATAGACTTAAAAATGTCCTCTGTATTGTTGAATCAATAAGAGATGTGATGGCAATCGAAGAAACGCAACAATATAGTGGTCGATATCATGTTCTAGGAGGTGTGATCTCACCATTGGAAGGAGTGGGGCCAGATGATTTGAATATCGATCAGCTTTGTCAAAGGATTGATGAGGAAAATATTGAAGAAATAATCATGGCAGTTTCACCTAGTATTGAAGGAGAAACCACCATTTTCTATATTTCTAAAAAGCTTGAAAATAAAAATGTCAACATTTCAATGATTGCTCGTGGTGTTTCATTTGGAGGAGATCTTGAGTATGCTGACGAATTGACCTTAGGAAGATCAATTCAGAGCCGAACGCCGTACGTTCAAACATAGAATTTAAATGAAGCACCTTTCTATCATTATTGTCAATTACAATGTTCAACATTTTCTTGATCAGTGCATACAGTCTATTTACAACAGTAAGCACGATTTGGCAATTGAGATATTGGTTGTCGACAATAACTCCGTTGATGCTTCTAATCAAATGGTTAAGGAAAAATATCCCGATGTTGTCCTCATAGAAAATGAAAATAATCCAGGTTTTGCGGTTGCCAATAACCAAGCCATTGAGATCGCTCAAGGCAAATATGTTCTTCTACTTAATCCCGATACACTGCTGAGTGAAGAAACACTTCAAAAATGTTTTGACGCGATGGAATCTAATGCCGAGATAGGAGCGTTGGGAGTGAAAATGTTGGATGGTAAAGGAAATTTTTTGCCTGAATCCAAAAGAGGATTTCCTGGATTTTGGACCGCCTTTTATAAGATGTCTGGATTGTCTTCTTTATTTAATAAAAGTGCCAAATTTAATAAATATCACCTAGGCGATCTCGATAAAGATAGCAATCACCATATAGAAGTTTTAAGTGGCGCATTTATGTTTATGCGCAAGGAGGTTTTAGACAAAGTAGGCTATTTGGATGAGCAGTTTTTTATGTACGGAGAAGACATTGATTTGTCTTATAGAATTCTTCAAGGTGGATATAAAAACTATTATTTATCTGAAACCTCAATCATTCATTTTAAAGGAGAAAGCACTCGTAAAACTTCCATAAGTTATACCAAGCATTTTTATCAATCGATGGCCATTTTTAATGATAAACATTTCGCAGGAAAGTCATTTTTGATGAGTAAATTTGTCAATATTGCCATTTTCTTTTCTGGAATTGTTTCATTTTTTAAGTCCAAAATAATTCCTTGGCTCGCACCTATCGTAGATGCTATTTTGGTGTTTTTTACTTTCTTTTTTGTGAAGACTTTATGGGCCAAATATTATTTTTTGAATAGCGAATATTACAATGCAATTCCAATCAATTTACTCTTTTTGGTTTTTAGTATTTTATATGTTTTTGTGCTATTTGTAAATGGAAATTATGATGAGAAATCAGGAGTCCCCAAACTCACAAAAGGATGGATGTTTGGAGGCCTGTTGGTATTTCTAGTTTATAGTTTTTTACCGGAAGAATTTAGATTTTCAAGAGCCATAATTCTCATTTCATTTGCAACACTTTTCTTGTTGCTTTTATTCGCGAAAAAAATAAAGAACAGAATCCTTTTTGGAGAATATAACTTAAATCGATCTGACCTTAGAAGAATAATTGTTGTTGGCTCTAAGGCATCGTTAGAGGCTATAAGCCCCCAATTTCAGGGAAATAACAATAGTTTTAAGATGATTGGAGCGGTAAGTCCAACTGAAGAATTTGATAATAAAATCCATCTTGGAGGATTGGATAAGATAAACCAGATTGTCACTTTTGAAAAACCGAATGAAATAGTTTTCTGTTCCGGTGATATGAGTAATAGTTTGATGTTTCAGACCATGGCAGATTTAGGCAATAAGTACGCCTACAGAATTAGCTCAGAAGATAATGATACGATAATTGGAAGTGATTCAAAAAACAGAGCCGGTGTTTGGTATTCAACGCAACTAAATTTCAATATTTCACAACCTGAAAAGAAAAGACAAAAACGATTGTTTGATATTTTTATGTCATTGGTCCTGGTCGTTATTTCACCTTTTATTTTGTTGTTTTCAAAAAACAGAACACTCGTTCTAAAGAATGTATTCTTTGTGTTTTTTGGAATGAAAACTTGGGTGGGATATATTCTTCCATTTAATGCTACGACACTTCCTTCAATCCCTACATCAGTTTTTAATCATAAAGATTTCGATTCCGAAAAAGAAGCAAATTTGTCAAGCAATGAATTGAACTTTCGTTATGCCAAAGACTACGACATCTGGAAAGATTTTGTTGCAGTTTTATTTAATCTTCTTCCATGAAAGAGACACTCAAAAAATTGGTCGGTACATTTAGCGAAGAACTTGTCGAAATAAGGCGACACCTGCACATGCATCCAGAACTTTCATTTCAAGAATTTGAAACATCTAAGTACATCGTAGCAAAGCTAAAAGAGTGGGGAGTAAGCTATAAAGATGGATGGGTGCAAACAGGAATTGTAGCAGAAGTAAAGGGGGAGTTAGAATCTAAAGAAATTATTGCATTAAGAGCAGATATTGATGCCTTACCAATTCTTGAAAATGAAGACAGAGTCTATCGAAGTAAAAATGAAAATGTGATGCACGCTTGTGGTCATGATGTCCATACTACTTGTCTATTGGGGGCCATTAAATTATTGCACGAAACCAAGGCAAAGTGGGGTGGTACCATAAAATGTATTTTCCAACCGGGTGAAGAAAAATTACCAGGAGGCGCTTCACTGATGATCAAAGAAGGTCTTCTTCCATATATGAATGCGTCCTCAATTGTGGGACAGCATGTACATCCTCCATTAGAGGTAGGCAAAGTTGGATTTCATGCAGGCTCTTACATGGCTTCTGCCGACGAACTCTATGTTGAAATAGTAGGGAAGGGAGGCCATGCCGCATTGCCAAATGATGTTAAAGACCCAATTCGAGTTGGGGCCGAATTACTATTAGCATTTAAAGAAATTGAGGAAAAGCACAATGAAACAACAAATCCCATAGTACTTAGCATTGGCAAATTCAATACCGACGGCGGTGCAACGAATGTTGTTCCCAATAAAATTAATATGGAAGGAACCTTCCGCGCCATGGATGAAGAAAAACGGACCCTAATACATCAATTAATGACAACAGCAGCCCAAGATCTCGCTGTTAAGCATCAAGTCGAAATTGATTTAGAAATTAGACATGGATATCCGTCCTTGTACAATGATCCGGAGCTAACAAATCAAGTTTTTGGATTTGCCCAAGATCTACTTGGAGCAGAAAATGTAGTGAATTTGCCCAAAAGAATGACTTCCGAAGATTTTTCCTTCTATTCACAAGCAATGCCAGGCTGTTTTTATCGACTAGGAGTAGCAAACGAATCTAAAGGCATTACTTCCGCAGTCCATACATCATCCTTTGATGTAGATGAAAAATGCCTTGAAATTGGGGCTTCTTTGATGGCTTTTACTTCCTATAAGTTATTAGGAAATTAAGACATTATGATTTTATTCAATATATAAATGATGTTTTTACAGTGATTTAGATATTATTTTAAATTATAATGTATATTTACAGCTACATTAAGGCTCAATAATTAAACTACAAAAGCGATATGGCTAAGATTTTAGTTGTGGATGATGAAAAAAGTATCAGAAGCACTCTCAAGGACATTCTTGAATTAGAAAAATACAAGGTGGACCAAGCTGGAGATGGCTTCGAATGTCTTGTTAAAGTGAAGCAAAACAACTACGATATCATCATTTTGGACATCAAAATGCCTAAGATGGACGGAATGGAAGCCATTGATAGACTCACCGAGTTATCTCCTGATACGCCTATCATCATGATTTCTGGACACGGTACGATTGATACAGCTGTAGAAGCAGTTAAGAAAGGAGCTTTTGATTTTATTCAAAAGCCTATGGATCTTAATCGGTTGTTGATTACCATTAGGAATGCAATGGACAAATCTTGTCTTATTACCGAAAAGAAAACACTACAAAAGAAAGTAAACAACAAATTGGAGACCGTCCAAATGATTGGTAACTCCAAAGGAATCAAGCAAGTTAAAGATACAATAGAAAGAGTAGGGCCAACAGAAGCCAGAGTTTTAATTACAGGTGAAAATGGAACTGGAAAGGAATTGGTCGCAAGATCTTTACACGCAAAAAGTTCAAGATCTGGTAGTCCTTTAATAGAAGTGAATTGTGCAGCAATTCCTTCTGAACTTATTGAGTCTGAGTTGTTTGGACACAAGAAAGGATCATTTACAGGTGCATATAAAGATAGAGTTGGGAAATTTGAATCGGCAAGCGGAGGAACACTGTTTTTAGATGAGATCGGTGACATGAGTTTGAGTGCTCAAGCAAAAGTTTTACGTGCTTTGCAAGAATCAAGAATCACAAGAGTCGGTGAGGAAAAAGATATTCAGGTTGATGTAAGAGTTTTTGCGGCAACCAATAAAAACCTAAGAGAAGAAATAGCCAAGGGTAGATTTAGAGAGGATTTGTATCACCGTCTTGCAGTGATCATTGTAGAAGTTCCGGCATTGAATGAACGCAAAGATGATATACCATTATTGGTTAATCACTTTGTTGATAATATCTGCAAAGAATACGGAATGGCTCCTAAAAAAGTTGTTGGTACGGCAATGAAAGCCCTACAAAACCTAAGCTGGACAGGAAATATTAGAGAATTAAGAAACGTAGTCGAAAGACTCATAATATTAAGCAAAGAAGAAATTACAAAAAAAGATGTGGAATTATTCGTAACTCCATCAAGCGGTGATAAATCTGGAATAAATAGACTGATTGACAAATTCGATGATTTACCTTCACTGCAAGCTTATGTTAAAAATGAATACATTAAACATAAGGATGATGTTACAGTTGTCTAAACCAACTTAGAAAAAAAGACACATACTTTAGGACTTGCCCATTTCCATAAATGGTCAAGTCCTTTTTTAATCTAAAAAAAATTAAACATGTCAGACAATCCAAAAAGTTACAGAAATAAGGCGAAACAATGGACCAAAATAAAAGGCGAAAACGCCTGGACCATGTTTAAAGTTATTGCAGAATTGGTTGATGGTTTTGAAATTCTAAATCAATTACCTCCTTGTATATCGATTTTTGGTTCTGCAAGAACCAAACCCGATCACAAGTGGTATCTAGATGCAACCAAAATTGCAGGAGAATTGAGTGGAGCAGGTTTTGGAGTCATCACCGGTGGTGGCCCAGGTATCATGGAAGCAGCCAACAAAGGAGCCTTTGAAGCAGATGGTCTTTCAGTAGGACTAAATATTGATTTGCCATTTGAGCAATCGCACAACCCATACATTCATCAAGAGATGAACCTTAATCACAGATATTTCTTTGTAAGAAAAGTGATGTTCGTAAAATATGCACAGGCTTTTGTAGTAATGCCTGGTGGATTCGGTACGATGGATGAACTTTTTGAGGTTTTAACCCTTATTCAGACTAAGAAAATCACGAGAGTACCGGTTATTTTATACGGTTCTTCTTTTTGGAATGGACTGGTAGACTGGATCAAAGATGTCATGTTGAATGTCGAAAATAACATCAACGCCAAGGATTTGGATCTTATTCCTATTGTGGATGATATCGATGAGATAGTTAATATTGTTGAAGACTTCTATGGAGATTCTGGAAGCGAAAATCTTAAACCGAACTACGAATTGTAGTCTTTTCTTAAGGTCAGAAAAAATAACAAAGCGACAAGAGATTCAATTCTCTGTCGCTTTTTTTATTTCAGGATGTTGACAGCATAGAATTTGGAGCCTTTCGGCAAATATTTCTTTCATTGAATATGACGGTTCAATTTTTTAAATTTCTGCAATAGAATATTAAAGAGAGTATTAACATTTGCGGAAGCGAGAACAATCGAAGGATTTTTAATAATGCGGTATTTTCCTTCAAAACTGATATGTTCATTCAATACAGAGACTAAATAATTACTCTTCACCTTCAAATCGCTTAAAACTTATAATAAATAGGCTGAATTCAAGATTTGAGTAATCTTAGGAAGCATGTCTATTGGAATTCTACACATTTTAAAATAAACACATTTGTCTTTATTATATATATATTTCCTTATTGCTCTTTCCGCATTATTTTTAACTTCGTCTCTGTTTAACAAACCAACAGATGAAGAACATATTACTTGTATTTCTGATTTTCTTGTCAGTAAAATCAGAAGGGACGGCTCAAAACAGCTCTATTGCTAAGCATTGGAACGAGTTTACACTGGATGCGATTAGGAACGACCTTGCAAGACCTACGGTGCACGCAAGGAATCTTTTTCACCTTTCAGTACTTATGTACGATGCATGGGCAGCATATGATAGTCAAGCAACCACATATTTTCTAGGTAAGAACTTGTATGGCTTTAATTGCCCATTTAATGGGGTGCCTGTGCCAGCCAATGTGACTGCAGCAAGAGAGGAAGCAATATCCCACGCGGTTTTTAATTTTCTTAGAATCAGATATAGTTTTTCTCCAGACTATTTTGGGTTGTTGGTTGATCTTCAAAATGAAATGATTGCGCTTGGGTATAACCCAAATAATAATTCTACAAATTATGCGAGTGGTGACCCTGCGGCTTTAGGAAATTACCTAGCTAGTTGTATGAATACCTATTCTCAACTTGATGGAGCAAATCAATCTTCCAATTACGGAAACAATTATTACGCTCCTGTCAATCCTCCTTTAGATTTGACAATGCCAGGAAATCCTACACTTGCTGATTTTGATAGATGGCAACCGCTAGCTTTTGATATATTTATTGACCAAAGTGGAAATCCTATTGCTGGCGGTGCACCGCCTTTCTTAAGCCCTGAGTGGGGAAATGTGAATCCATTTGCATTCACAGCAGCAGATAGAGTTACTTTTTCAAGAAATGGTGATGACTACAATGTGTATTGCGACCCTGGAGCACCACCATTAATGACAACCGAAGAAAATGATGATTACAAATGGGGATTCTCGATGGTTTCGATTTGGGGATCTCACTTGGATCCTAATGATGGAGTGACCATTGATATTTCTCCTGGAGCCTTAGGAAACTTACCTGTATCCGATTACCCAACAAACTATGCGGATTTTCGAACTTTTTATGATTACACCAACGGAGGTGTAATAGGTGCAAATGGACATGCAATAAATCCAGCAACTGGAGCACCATACCAACCAAACGTTGTGAAAAGAGGTGATTATACAAGAATATTAGCAGAGTTCTGGGCAGATGGACCAGATTCAGAAACACCTCCAGGCCACTGGTTTACTATCCTAAACTTTGTATTAGATCATCCTCAGTTTAGCAGAGACTACAGAGGAGTAACACCATTAAATCAATTGGAATATGATGTTAAAGCCTATTTCCTTTTAGGTTCAGCGATGCATGACGCTGCCATTGCAGCTTGGAGTATCAAGGGATGGTATGATTATATCAGACCAATAAGTGCGATAAGAGGAATGGCGGAAGCAGGACAAAGTACAGATGCAAGCCTTCCTAATTATTCAACGGATGGGATCCCTTTGGTAACCAATTATATTGAATTGGTTCAACCGGGAGATCCACTTGCGGGTCCCAATAATGAAAACGTAAATAAAATCAAATTATATACTTGGAGAGGTCATGAATTCATAAATGATCCTCTTACCGATTTTGCTGGTGTTGATTGGATCCTTGCTGAAGATTGGTTCCCGTACCAAAGACCTACTTTTGTTACACCCAACTTTGCAGGATATGTGTCAGGACACTCCACCTATTCTAGAGCAGCTGCCGAAGTTTTAACAACACTTACAGGTGATGCTTATTTCCCAGGTGGCATCGGAGAATTCAGTACCACTCAAAATCAATTTTTAGTGTTTGAACAAGGGCCAAGTGAAGATGTAACATTGCAATGGGCAACATACAGAGATGCTTCAGATCAAACGAGTTTATCAAGAATATGGGGAGGGATACATCCTCCGGCTGATGACATAGCAGGAAGATTATGCGGAATTGAAATTGCCGACAAGGTTTTTGACTTGGCAGAACAATTCTTTTTTCCTGTAGTAGCCGTGGATATTGTATGTCCAGACAATGTTGTAGTAAATAATGATCCTACGGTATGTGGAGCGGCAGTGGTTTTACCAGATCCTATTCTAACTGGAAATACAACTTTCGATATTATAGGAGAATTGCCAGTTTATCCAGTAGGAGAGACTATGATTACATATACCATCACTGATCCAGTCAATGGAAGTACTGCCTCTTGTACATTTAGTATAACAGTGGAAGATTCTGAAGCACCAATGGCTACTTGTCAGGACATTTCAGTCGAGTTGGATGCGAATGGAGAGGCAACAATTGTTGCTGATATGCTTGATGGAGGAAGTACTGATAACTGTTCGACAACCTTAATGCTAGCAGCATCTCAGACTTCATTTAGTTGCGTAAATGCAACAACAAGTATGGTTCCAGTTATATTGAATGTTACTGATGAGGTAGGGAATAGCTCAAGTTGTATTGCCAATGTTACACTCGAAGATAATATAGCTCCTATTCCAGTCTGTCAAGATATTGTTGTACAGCTTGATGAAAATGGCTTAGCAATAATTACGGCTGATATGTTGGATAATGGCAGTACTGACAATTGTTCAAGTGTATTAAGTTTTAGTGCGTCTCAGACGGAGTTTGGGTGTGATGATATTGTGTTAGGAGGCGCAGCATGTGGAACAACTGTTCCGGTAATATTTACAGTATCAGATGAGAGTGGTAATACATCATCTTGTATGGCCAATGTTACACTTGAGGATAACGTACCGCCCGTATTTGATTGCCCGATTGATCAAACAATTCAACTAGGGCCAACCGAATGTGGTATCAATTTCTCATTTGTAGAACTTCTTGTTGACAATTGTGGAAGCACTCCGGTATTAGAGCAGATTTCAGGACCGGCATTGGGAGACTTTATTGCTTACAACGAAGGACCTCATGAGTATGAATTTTCATTGACAGACGATTGTGGAAATGTAACCAATTGCGCATTCCAAATTGAATTAATTGAATACGAACCAATAGCAGGAACTTTGGCCTGCAATGACAATCTTTTTATTTCTCGTGATCAAAATTGTGAGGTATTGATTACGGCAGAAATGCTTTTAGAAGGAAATGATTTTGCTTGTACTGGAGATTACTTAATCTCTTCTGTGGATGGAGGAACATCAGTCGCAAGTGGGATTGGAAACGGAACCGCGTTGTTGTTCACATCTATGGATAATGGAGGACCTTATGACGTTAGTATCACAGATCCAGATACGGGCATTTCATGTTGGACTACGGTAACTTTAGAAGATAAAATCGAACCAATACTTTCGTGTGATTGTGAGACACCATATTTGGCAGACGGAGTTACTCCAAATCCAGATTGTACGTTCAGTTGTTTTGAAACTTGGGACTTAGAAATATTAGAAGAACCAGGTCGTAATAATGAAGTACTTCCAGACGCAGATGATGTGTTGCCAGATGACAACTGTATTGATTTTGGATTTCCAATATTTAATATCACTTATAGTGATGGACCTAATTGTGGGGAACAAATAGTTTCGCGTGAACTTCTGTGGACCTATGTGGACCATACTGGTCAAACGCAGTCTTTAAGTTGTGTGCAAAATTACTTATTTGATAACCTTGATGTCAATCTGATAGGGGCTACTGTAAATGGAGCTTGGGATGGATATACTGACATCTTTACAGCCAATACAGGAGATAGGCCATTGCAGAATATTTATACTCCTGAACAAGTTGTATTGTTGCCATGTGGTGCAGATGTTTCACCCGAGGGAATTGTGGCGGCCTATGATATTGATACACCAGGCAGACCAGCTGGAGTAGATAGAGACGATCATGACCAAACACCAAATATTGTAGAACACAATGAAGGATTTACTTATGCTTACCCTTATGTTGTTCAGGCGGGTTGGGCAGGTAGATTCCATGCCAAACCAATAGACAACAATGTCTGTAATATTTATACAGTATTCACAGATTTGATGACAGAGTCATGTGCAGAAGATTGTTTTGGCAATAGCAAGGTAGCACGTTCATGGACTATCTTGGATTGGTGTACTGCATCAACGGTTGAATTTGTACAAACGATAAAAAGGATAGACGAAGAAGGGCCTGCAGTTAGTGGTCCTGATGTTACGATAAGTGTAGATCCTTGGTCATGCTCAGCTGACTATTTGGTGCCAGCACCAGAGCACTTAATGGATAATTGTGATAAAAATCCAACTTGGACCGTGGTTACACCCGTCGGTACGACTTTTAGCAATGGCTACTTGATTGGTTTGGAGAAAGGAGTACATCAATATGCTTATGAAGCCAGTGATTGCTGCGGAAACACTACACAATTTACAGTGAATGTATTGGTAGAAGATAGAACAGCTCCTACTGCAATTGCCTTGCAAAATGTAGTGATTCAATTAACAAGTGTCGAGGACCTAGATGGGACTGCCAAATTATATGCTGTTGACCTTGATAATGAAAGCCACGATGGATGCTCAGATATACATTTTGAAATTAGGCGAGATGGAAATGATTGGTGTAATCCTGGAAGCAATGTGACGTTTAACAATGATGGTCATGAAGATGATCTTGAAACGGACACTGATAATGGCGAATTTGTGATTTTCTGTTGCGAGGATGCCATCGAACTTGATGAAAATGGAGTAGCCTTTGGATTACATAATGTTGTATTAAGAGTTTGGGATGATGGCGATATGGATGGTGTTTTTGGATCAGAGGGGGATAACTACAATGAGATTTGGACAACAGTAAGGGTTGAAGATAAACTAGGGGCAACGATAGTTTGTCCAAGTCATATTGAGCTTTCTTGTCATGAAGACTACCTCGATTATGATCTAACGGGAAGACCGTATGGATTTAAAGCCTGCGGAGATATTGAATGTGATGGAGAACCATCCGACAATTTCAGAACAAAGAGTGCCAACCAGCCTCCTTTTGTTGGCGAAGAAATACCCGCATATAATCCATCTTGCAGAAGGGGGGCAATCCAAAGAACGTGGAGTTGTGAAGGGAAACAGTGTACTCAATGGATTATAATGAGAGATACAGAAGATGGCGATTTAGAAATCACATGGCCTGAAGATGTAGATGCAGATTGTATTGCCGTTGAATACGACGAACCAGAAGTAGTTGAGAGACTATGTGAACTTACAGGCGTGAGCCTCAAGAGTGATACGTTTAACTTTGAAGATGGAGTTTGTTATAAAATCCTGAATCATTGGACAGTAATCAATTGGTGTGATTATGATGCGGATGATTCAGATTTAAATGATGCATTGGATGCAGAAGATGATGGTTTTATTCCAGGTTATTATACCTACACTCAAGAGATAAAATTAATCGATACGGAAAAACCTGTGCTTACATTATCTGATACTTGCTTTGCTGTAAACTCGGATTGCATAGGTGAAAATTTAAGCATATGGGCCTCAGCAACGGATAACGGCATTTGCGCAAGCGAATGGATAAAGTGGATAGTAGAAGTCGACATGAACTCTGATTGGGAAATTGATTATGAATTTAGCTCATTCATAGCCAGTGATGATCCTTTTTATATTGCTCCTTCGGGTGGAGATGACAATGAAAGTATTCATATTGATTTGCCAAATGGTTTGCCAAATGGATGTAGTTCAAGTCACAGAGTGAGATGGACTGCACTTGATGGATGTGGAAATGAAACTTCAGGGACTAGCTTTTTTACCATTGAAGACAAAAAGAAGCCTACACCTTATATGTTGAACTTAAGCACTGCTCTTATGGAAAATGGCCAAGTTGAATTGTGGGCAAGCGATTTTGATGCAGGTAGTTTTGATAATTGTTCTCCTCAAGATTATTTATACTTTACATTCTCTTCAAATGTTCCATATCAGTTGATAGATCCCTCAGAGGAAGACCCTTGGTATGATGCAGATGGACCAGCAAGTCAAAATGATTATAACACTGGAAATGCAGAATCATGGAATGGTGTAACTGGCTCGAGTTCTATGATTTTTAATCAAGATGACTTGGATGAGCAAGAAGCAAATGGTGGAGTATTGCCTGTATCTATTTACGTGTGGGATCAATGTGGCAATTTAGACAATGCCATTGTGAATCTAAAACTTGTTGACAATGGGGGAGATGCGCTTGCCAATATAGGTGGACGTGTTGCAACCGAGGATGGCAAAGGTGTATCAGATGTTACGATGACAGCCTCTTCAGGAGAATTTGCATTAAATGTGGTTACTTCATCTAATGGTGAATATTTGTTTGACTACAATCAAATGAATCAGGATTACACAATTGCTGGAGCAAAGAATTTTGATTGGTTAAA